>NZ_CAJE01000020.1 GCF_000308215.1 Methanomassiliicoccus luminyensis B10 | reverse complement strand
GGCGGGGGACCCGCCCTTCGCCTCACTGGGCGAAGGACTGGTCGTACTTCCCCGCCAGGACCGCTTCGCGGAACACCTTGGGCTCCTGTCCGTCGATGGTAACTCCCATCGAGGTGCAGGTGCCTGCTACCTCCAACACTCTCATCTTGAGGTCCTTGCCCATGAGGGAGGACTCCTTCATCTGCGCGACCTTGATGGCCTGGGCGATGCTCAGGTTGCCGACCTTGGTGGCCTTGGGAGAGCCGGAGCCCTTCTCGATGCCCAGCTCCTTGCTTACCAGCGAGGAAGTGGGAGGGGTGCCGACCTTGATGTCGAAGTTCTTGGTCTTGGAATCGATGATGATCTTGACCGGGACCTTCATCCCGTCGAACACCTTGGTCTTGGCGTTTATCTCCTGAACTATCTTGGGTATGTTCACGCCCAGGGGGCCCAGGGCGGGACCCAGGGGCTGGCCGGGGGTGGCCTTGCCGCCTTCAACTAGCACTTCAACAGTATCTGCCATAAACTCACCTTTCTTTCTCGAGAACCCTTACGTGATCTCCTCTGACCGTTACCGGGATGGGAACCATCGCTTCGAACAGCTCCACGGTGATCTCCTCCTTGGCCTCGTCTATCTGCTGGACCCGGGCCTTCTCGCCCTTGAACGGTCCCGCCACGAGCTCGACCACGTCGCCTTCCATGATGCCCGACACGAGGGGCTTGGGGGCGAGGTAATGGTCTATCTCGGAGAAGTTCATCTCTCCCTCAACGAAACTGTGTGCCTTGCGGACGCCCTTCACCGCCTCCCTCAGCTTGTCGGTGTTCATGCCCTCGATGAGCACGTAGCCCCTGAGGTTGGTGGGGGCCAGGATGGCGGCGATGTCCGACTTCCCGGCCTTGGCGCGGCTGGCGATGCCGTCGGCGACGTCCTTCTCATGACCGATGGAGGTCTTGAGCGCGAGGATTGACTGCCTGGCCTCTGCCGAGAAGGCGAGGCGGTCGCACTCCGACGGCGCCTCCACCAGGCAGGCCTCCAGGCCTATGAGGATCTTGTCCTGGTAGGCCGCTCCGATGGGGGCGTGGGCCTCCAGCTTCAGCTCCTTGGCCTTGGAACCCTCCAGGTAGAACTCGAACTCGGGGGTGGACTGGGAGCTGTGATTGTCGAACAGCGAGCCCCCCGCGGCGTCGAAGAGGCGGATGCTCCACTCCGCGGCGTCGGCGGGCTGGAGGTCGAGGGAGACCTTCATCCTGACCTTCTTCTTGCTCGCCTCCTTCCCCTTCAGCTGAAAGCTCCAGCTGGTCATGCTGGACGCGGGGACCTTGGCCTCGGAGCCCTTTCCGATGAACGCAAGCATCGCGTTGCCTCCCGAGACCGTCGGGACAGCCTGTAAATCATCTTTCATTTGCATCAATCCTGAAATGTTTAGGTGAAGTATCCTGGAAGGTACGTCATCAGCCAATAGATGAGGAACCCCAGGCCGCCGATGGCCACCAGGCCCAGCGCGGTGATCTGGATGATCTTGACGTACTCCTCGGTGGAAGGGCGGCGCGCCATCTTGATGACGCGGCCGTACTTGCCCTTGCCGATCTTCTTTACCCGCTCCTCGATGTCCTTTTGGACTTCCCAGGACTTCTCAACAACGTCCATCTTCACACGCTCTCAGTAGGCGCTGCGTTCGTTAGGTTAGACCCATCTACTTAATAAAGTCGACGTCAACCGCCTTGGCGCTCCGGTCCTGCCTCGTGGGACCAATGATGTTCTTCGACTTGACGCCGGTGATCACGACCATCACCCTGACGGTGTCCTTGAGGCTGGGGTCCACCGCGGCGCCCCATATGATGCGGGCGTTGGGCGATATCCTGGACTGGATGATCTCCGCGACCTTCTCGGCCTCGGAGATGCTCATGTTGTCCCCGCCGGTGACGTTGACAAGGGCGCCGGTGGCGTCAGAGACGTCCACGTCGATCATGGGCGAGTTGATGGCCTCGTTGATGGCGTGCTCGACCCTGTCATCGTCGTCCCCCTCTCCCAGGCCGATCATGGCCACGCCGGCGCCCTTCATGATGGTCTTGAGGTCGTTGAAGTCGAGGTTCACCAGCCCGGGCTTGGTGATGAGCTCGGTAATGCCCTTGATGGCCCTGACCAGCACTTCGTCAGCGACCTTGAAGGCGGCGTTGAGCGCCAGCCTCGGGCAGATCTCCAGCAGCTTGTCGTTTGGTATGACGATGACGGTATCGGCGGTCTGGCGGAGCCTCTCCAGGCCCCACTCCGCGTTCTCCGAGCGAATGGCCCCTTCGGCCTTGAATGGATATGTGACAACAGCGATAGTGAGAGCGCCCATGTCCTTGGCGATCTTGGCGACGTAAGGAGCGGAGCCGGTCCCGGTGCCGCCGCCCATGCCCGCGGTGACGAACACGATGTCCGCGCCGGTAAGCATCTTCCTGAGGTCCTCCTCAGCTTCCCTGGCCGCTTCCTCGCCTACCTGGGGCAGGGCGCCGGCCCCCAACCCGCGGGTGGAGCGCCTTCCGAGAAGGATTTTGTGCGGCGACCTTATAGCCAGGAGGTGCTGGGCGTCGGTGTTGGCGGCGAAGATGTCCGCTCCCACGATGCCCACCTCGGACAGGCGATCGATGGTGTTGGTCCCGCCACCCCCGCAGCCAACGATCTTGATGTTGGTCTTCAGGCTTTCCAGTATCTTGACGAGCTCCTGGTCGGCGGAGGAGTACTCTTGGTAGGACTGGGAGGCGTTCCCACCCTGAGCACCAGCGCGGGATATAGCGTCGCTGAGGAATGACTTCATTATAAGCCCTCCTGGGCGAGCCTGACGTCTAGTGCTGAAGCGGTCGCCCGGGCAAGGGCTAACATACATTTGTACTTTAAAAAGTTTCGGTGCCGTATTTAATTTCAGTATGTGAGCCTGGGGGAAAGGGAAAAAGGGGGCCGAGAAGCCTCTCTCGGCCCGGAGTTGGTGCTGCCGTACGTCCAAGACTCACTTTATGAAGTCCACGTCGGTGTCCTTCAGCCGGGAAGGCCCGTCGTTGCCCCGGCCCAGGATCTGCTTGGACTTGACGCCGGTGATCACGACCATCACCCTGATCTTGTGGTCGATGGCGGGGTCCACCGCGGCGCCCCATATGATGCGGGCGCTGCCCGACACCTTCGTCTGCAGGATCTCCGCCACCTTCTGGGCCTCGGCGATGGTCATGTCGGCGCCGCCGACGACGTTGACCAGTACGCCGGAGGCGCTGGAGACGTCCACGTCCAGGAGCGGGGAGTTCAGGGCATCCTCGATGGCCTCGGTGGCGCGGTCGTCCGTTTGACCGTTGGATTCGCCCAGGCCGATCATGGCCACGCCGGCGCCCTTCATGATGGTCTTCACATCGTTGAAGTCAAGGTTCACCAGCCCGGGCTTGGTGATAAGCTCGGTGATGCCCTTGATGGCCCTCATGAGGACCTCGTCGGCCACCTTGAAGGCGGCGTTGATGGACAGGCGCGGAACAAGCTCCAGGAGCTTGTCGTTCGGTATGACGATGACGGTGTCCGCAGCGTTGCGGAGCCTCTCCAGGCCCCACTCTGCGTTCTCCATGCGCATCTTGCCCTCGCCCTTGAAGGGCAGGGTGGTGACGGCGATAGTGAGAGCGCCCATGTCCTTGGCGATCTTGGCGACGTAAGGAGCGGAGCCGGTCCCGGTGCCGCCGCCCATGCCCGCGGTGACGAACACGATGTGGGATTCCACCAGGCTCTTGCGGATATCGTCCTCGGCCTCCATGGCGGCCTCCTCCCCGACCTTGGGGAGAGCGCCGGCCCCCAACCCGCGGGTGGAGCGCCTTCCCATGAGTATCTTGTGAGGCGCCTGTATCGCCAGCAGATGCTGGGCATCGGTATTGGCCGCGTACAGCTCGGCACCGGTGATGCCTTCCTGGGCGATGCGGTTGATGGTGTTGGTCCCACCGCCCCCGCAGCCGATGATCTTGATGTTCGTCTTGAGCTTTTGCAGAAGTGCCAGCAGTTCCTCGTCAGCAGAGCTTACCTGCGCGACCGCTGGCCCTGCCGCCGCCACCGGAGATCCGAAGCCCGGACCGGCAGCGCTTTCTCTAGCCAGCGCTTCCTCGACCAAAGATTTCATAGTGCATCCCTTGGCCGCCAAATGGGGATTTTAACTATTAAATAATATCATCCCCTTTTTGACAAAGAAAGAAAATAATCGATGTGAGGGGATGCTTCATCATGACAGAAAGGGCCGAGGCCAGATTCTACGGGAAGGTGCAGGGTGTCTCGTTCAGGGCGTACACCCGGAGGTACGCCATCGCCGGCAGGGTCCACGGGTGGGTGCGCAACGAGGAGGACGGCTCGGTGTCGGCGGTGTTCGAGGGCGAGCGCGCGGACATCGAGCGCGTCATCCACCGCTTGTGCAGCGAGCATCCTTACGCGAAGGTCGACAAGTGTGACGTCAGGTGGAGCGCGGGGGCCGGGGAGTTCGACTCGTTCGCCATACGACGTTAGTCGATAGTGATGCCGTAAAGCCTCTCGGGGTTCTCCTTGTGAATCGCCCAGGCCTGATCCTCGGACATCTGTCCTGACGACAGGTATGCGTTGGTGCGCTTCGGCACGGTCTTGATGTCCATCACCGCCCCCGGGCGGGACGGCTCGTCCATGAAGTCCGTCTCCATCACGAAGCGGGTGCCCTTGGACAGCGCCTCGGTGACGGCGGGCTTGGAAGCCAGCACCGAAGGGAACAGGCCGTGGTTCTCCTCCTCCAGGACCAGCGGTGGGGAGTAGTGCTTGATCGCCCTGCCCCGGTCCAGGCCGGCCCGGTCGGCGATCCTGGCGAGGTCAAGCATGACCTCGGGGGTGCCGCTCTCGGTGTGAAGGACCACCGGGCACCCCGCTTCCTTGGCCAGCTGCATGCCGTAGAGCATGATGCCGTTGGACGCCTCCCATATCTCAGGGGGCACGGGGAAATGGGGCCGCCCGATCTCACCGATCGCTACGGCCTTGCGCTCCAGCACCAGCTTCTGCGCTCTTTCCATGCCCTCCCTCATGACCTCGACCGCCCGGGGCATGCCGAAACGCTCCGTCAGGCCGATGAGCAGCACCGGGTACGGACCCACCGCGGGGAAGACCTTCACGCCCGTTTCCGCGTTGGCCCGGTCGGCCAGGGACAGGGTGATATCATAGGAGCGGGAGAAGTCCTCGCCCGTGGATATGGCGACCTCGCGGTACGGCATATGGCACAGGATGGCGTGCGTCCCCCCGGCCTTGGAGAAGTCGAGGAGGGCCCCCACCCCCCTCCCGGAGGGCTGGAGGTGCATGTGGTTGTCGAAGATGGGTCTCATTCAGCGCAGCAGCCCGGCGGACTTGAGTTCTACGGTGATCTTGGTGACCGCGGCCTCCACGTCATGGGGCTTCCTGGCGCCGGTGCACACCAGCTTGCCGGAGCCGAACAGCAGGACCACCACTTTGGGCTCGTCCAGGCGATAGACCAACCCCGGGAACTGCTCCGGCTCATATTCCACCCTCTCCAGGCCAAGGGAGATGGCGATAGCGTTGAGGTTGATCTCCTGTCCCAGGTCCGAGGACGCCACTATGTTCTGGACCTCCACCTTGGGTTCGTCCCTGATCTTGATGCCCGCCTTCTCGATCTGCTTGGCGACCTTGTTGATGGCCACTTTGACGTTTTCCAGGCTCTTGGCCCCGGTGCATACCACCTTGCCGCTCCTGAACAGCAGCGTGGCGGTCTTGGGCTCCTTCAACCTGTATATAAGCCCCGGGAACTGCTCCGGCTCGTACTCTGCTCCCTCGAGGGCGAGGGCGATCGCCTGCAGGTCAAGCTCTTCACCAAGGGACGTGGAAGCGACAACGTTCTCTATCTTGATCTTGGCCACTACAAGTCACCGGGTCGAGGTATTTATATATCTTTATATAGTACTATGTGTTTGCAAATCCGCCGAGCCACACCTCTTCGGCGTGAAGATCGCCAGATTTTTATAAGTGGCTTTGAAAAATGCACCCCCTCGGAACGTCGGACAAATGGGGGCTCGAGGTCCTAGCGAGGGCGCGCATCGGGACCGGGGGCCTCGGAACCCTCCCAGACCCGAGAGCCACATTCAATGAGCGACCCGTCGGACGGGCCTCGCCCACATCGATTCAGCAATTCGGAATCCTTGGCGATAACGAATGGTCCGCGGCACGTGCTATCCGACCTTGCCCAGACTGCTGTCGGGCACAGTGTCAACAAAGCGTAGGAAGCCTACAAGCATTATATAGTGCCTAGTGTATTATGACATTTGTCTGACAAATTATCAAAATCCGTCGGACGCACCTCTGAAAGGGCCAGAACATGAGCGACACTGAAAGGATCACCATCAGGATACCGAGCGACAAGGTCGACGCACTTGAGTCACTGGTGAAGGACGGTAGCTTCCCCACCATCTCCGACGCGATACGCGCGGCCATCGACAGCTTCGTGGAGAGCCACTTCACTCCTGAGCACATCGAGAGGGTCACCGTGGAGCTGCCCAAGGGCAACGTGGTGGAGCTGGAATCCCTGGTGAAGGACGGTGACTCCGTTTCCATCGACGACGCCATCCGCAATGCGGTGCGCGAGTACACGCGGAAGAGGCTGACCCGGGCAGTGGAAGAGATGCACTAGTTCTTTTCATCGGATCTGGGACGATGGGGGAAGGGACGGTGGAGCACTATGACACAGAGGAGGAGCTGAGGCAAGAATGCGCCCAGCTGAAGATCCTGGTCATAGGGTGCGGCGGGGGAGGATGCAATAGCGTCAACCGCCTGATGAACATCGGCATCCGGGGAGTGGAAACGGTTGCCATCAACACCGACAAGAGCCACCTTCAGACCGTCAACGCCCACCGCCGCCTGCTCATCGGCAAGGACATGACCAGGGGGCTCGGCGCGGGGGGCCTGCCCGATGTGGGAGAGGCCTGCGCGGAGAACGCCCTGGACCCCCTCAACACCATACTGAGGGACGTGGACCTGACCTTCATCACCGCCGGCATGGGCGGAGGGACCGGGACCGGGGTGGCGCCGGTGGTCGCCAAACAGGCCAAGCGCCACGGCTCCCTGGTGATATCCATGGCCACCACCCCCTTTGAGTTCGAGAGGGGCGGGAGGATGGAGGCGGCCCTGAGGGGCATCAAGAAGCTGAACGAGAGCTCCGACATGATGCTCCTGCTGGACAACAACCGCCTCCTGGAGATGGTCAACAACCTGCCCATGGCCCAGGGCCTCACGGTGATGGACCAGCTCATCTCCGAGGTCATCAAGGGGCTGGTGGAGGCGATAACGGTGCCCTCGATGGTGAACCTGGACTTCGCGGACCTCCGCACCATCATGCGGCACAAGGGGGTGTCGACGATCCTGTACGGCGAGAGCACCGACCCCGACGGGGCGGTGAAGGACGCCCTCAGCAACCCACTGCTGGAGGTGGACTACGAGGGTGCCACCGGCGCCATGATCCACGTCACCGGGGGCAACAAGCTCACCGTCAAGAAGGTGTCGAGAGTGCTGGACGGCATGAGCGAGCAGCTCGACCCCGACGCCCAGGTCATATTCGGGGCCAGGGTCGATCCCGACTGCGGGGACCTCATCAAGGTCATGGCCGTCATCACCGGCATCAAGGAGGTGCCGCAGCGGCGGGGGCCGAGGACCAAGGACGAGAAGAAGCTGGACGAGACCCTGGAAGAGCTGGTGGGAGCGGCCGGCTGATCACTTGGGCAGGCGCTTCTTTCCCTCGATGATCTTGTAGGCGTCCCCGATCACGCCCATGATCGTATAGAACTCCCACTTCGTCGGGACGGCCCGACCCATCATCCGGCGGAACATGGTCTCGGTCTTGTCCCGGCGGTAGTCGGGGTAGTCGATCGCCACCAATAGATTGTGGAAGAACTCGAACAGCTTTTCCTTCTCTTCGATGGTCGCTACCGCGGGATGGTACGGCCTATCCCTCGTCAGGAACATCTCGTACAGCACGATGGACACCGCGTGGGAGAGGTTCAGGACCGCATAGTCGGGGTCGGAGGGGATGTGCACCAGCATGTCGCACCGCTCCAGCTGCTCCTGCGTCAGGCCCAGGTCCTCGGGGCCGAACACCACGGCGACGGTCCCTTCGTGGTCCTTGATCTTGGAGGCGAAAGCCCTCGGCGTCTCGGGTATGCGCACGAAGTGCCTCGGTCCGGCGGTCACTATTCCAGATGTCCCGACCACCAGATCGCAGCCCCTGACGGCCTCCTCGAAGCCCTGCACCACCAGGGCGTTCTCCAGCACGTACCCGGCATGCTTGGCTCTCTTGTACGCCTCCTCGGTGAGCTCGCAGGGATCGACCATGCGCAGCTCCTTGAACCCGAAGTTGGCCATGGCCCTGGCGACCGCTCCGACATTGCCGTCATGCATGGGCTCGACCAAGACGACTCTTACTGCTGGCATCGTTCCTCGCGGAAGCCTTAATAGATGATTTCTACTTAATCCTGACGTGGTCTGGCGCGCAGCGGTAAAGCTCGCCTACGACGGCAGGGCGTTCATGGGTTCCCAGCGCCAGCCCGGGGAGCGCACGGTCGAATCGGAAACTATCGGCGCCCTGGTGAAGATAGGGGCCATCGGGTCGGTGCAGGGGTCCCGCTTCAAGTTCGCCAGCCGCACCGACCGGGGGGTGAGCGCCCTGGGCAATGTGACCGCCTTCGACACCTCGTTCTCGAAGAAGGCGCTGCTGCGCGCGCTGAACTCCGCCGTCGAGGACGCCTATTTCTACGCCGTGGCCGAGGTGCCGGAGAACTTCACCCCCCGTCGGGCCAAGGGGCGGTGGTACCGCTACCTGCTGCCGTATGGAGAGCAGGACCTCGAGGCCATGAGGCGGTGCGCCGAGCTGTTCGAGGGGAAGCACGACCTCAAGCGCTTCTGCAAGCCGGACGGCCGCTCCACCGTAAAGATCATGGAGAGCATCGAGGTCTTTGAGGTGGGCGACCTCATCGTGATCGACCTGCGCTCCCGCGAGTTCCTGAGGAACCAGGTGCGCAGGATGGTGGCGGCCATGGACGCGGTGGCGCGGGGGAAAGCGCCCCCCGAGGACGTCAAAGCCGCCCTGGACGGCAAGGACCTGTCCTTTGGCCTCGCCCCGGCGGAAGGGCTCACTCTCATGGACATAGAGTACGGGTTCGAGATGGTCCCGGAATGCCCGCCCACCATGCTCCGGCGGGCGGAGAGGTACCGGCAGGACGCCTTCTCCCGCCTGGCCTTCATCGACTCCCTGCTCTCCCGGTGCCCAGGCAGGTGATCCTCAAGGACATGTCCTGCTCCAGATGGTCCGGGACGCCCGTTCCTACGCTCCGACAGCGGCGGAAAAAAGGAGCGCCGCCGCGGAGGGGCAGGGGCCCCGAGAAAAATCGTATCCAGATGTTTCACCCCTTATTCCCCATATTAAAAACTAACTGTAGCATGCTCAACAACCCCTTTAATACGGCAAAGAGAATCTGTTAATCCCCAATGGAAGGAGAAGGTCCACGCGGGAACTATACCTACGCCGGGGTCCCCACCCCGGCCATCAGGGCATAACTATTTTCTGCGTCATCGCCCTGCATCAATCGTGATAGCCTCCATCACCGGCACGCCGGGAACGGGAAAAAGCAGCGCCGGGAAAATATTGGCATCGCGCGGCCACCGCATCATCGAGCTCGGTGATTTCGTCAAGGAGAAGGGGCTCTACGACTCCTATGACGAGGAGCGGGGGAGCTATAATGTCGACCCCGAGGTGCTGGACGCGGCGCTGCGGAAGTGCCTGGCAGGCGACCCGGTCCTCCTGATCGGGCACCTGTCCCACCTGGTGACCACGGACCTCATCGTGGTCCTGCGCTGCCGCCCCTCGGTCCTGGCCAGGCGCCTGGAGTCCCGCGGATGGGGCCCCGAGAAGGTGCGGGAGAACGTGGAGGCGGAGGCCTTGGACGTCATATTGGTGGAATCGGTGGAATCATCCTCCGATGTCGCCGAGATCGACACCACCGAACTGACCCCAGAGGAGGTCGCTGACGCCGTCGAGCGGGTGCTGGCAGGAGAAAAGGAGAAGTACGGGGTGGGGAATGTGGACTGGAGCGGGGAGGTGTTGGATTGGTTCTAGATTCCAAGCGCCAGAGCGTGGAGTTCATCATCGAGCCGGTGGCCAAGGCCCTGTCGAGGTTCCATCCCAACACGGTGTCCTGGCTCGCTTTCGTCCTGTCGATAGTGGCCGGCGTGCTCATATTCATCAGCCCGGAATGGTGGCAGGTGCTGCTGCCCCTGGCCTCGATCGCGGTGCTGGCGAGCGGCTTCTTCGACGCCCTGGACGGGAAGGTCGCCCGCCTCACCGGGAAGGCGTCCCGCCGCGGCGACCTGCTGGACCACGTCCTGGACCGCTACGCCGACATAATCATGATCGGCGCGGTGGCGGTGAGCGCGTGGTGCAGCCCCTACATCGGCATAGTGGCCATCATCGGCGTGCTGCTCACCAGCTACATGGGCACTCAGGCCCAGGCCATCGGCGCGGGGAGGCTCTACTCCGGCCTGCTGGGGAGAGCGGACCGCGTGGTCCTGCTGATCGCGGCGCCCCTGCTGCAGATGCTGTTCTTCGCCTTCACCTCCGACGGGTGGCTGGCCATCGGGCCGATAAGCCTCTCCGCCTTCGAGCTGGTGATGCTGTGGTTCGCGGTGGTCGGCAATATCACTGCGGTGCAGCGGGCTCTGAAGATCTGGAAGATGGTGCCGCCTTAGGCCCCTTTTTGGGGGCGGGCTTCCGCGGGTTGTTCTTTATCCTATAATAGTTGAGCGGATGCTTGATGGGATACCTGGAGTTGCACAGATTGTCCGGGTTGAAGCAGATGCCGTAGCTCTTCATGGTCGAACATTCCGGGGGCGTGTACTCCGTCCCGGAGGTCTCCCCGGTGATGTGGTCCACCTGGTACTTGGTCTTGGAGACGTCGAAGTCCGGCGAGGTGGCGAACAGGGCCAGGATGTCATCGGACGACAGCCCGATGCTGTGCAGGAAGGCCACCAGGGAAAAGCGTCCGGAATGGGGCATGTTCTCCCCCGCCTGGGACATCCCGATGAGGTGCTTCATGCACGGCGGGAAGTTCTCTACGCTCACCTTCCCGAAGTCGTTGGCCTTGAACTGGTCGCGCTTGACGGCGGTGCGGTCCTTGAGCTCCCGCAGGTCCTCGCCCAGCGCCTTCACGATGGTGTCGTTCACCGGGAGCGGGAGCTCGGCCTCGATGCGGTCCTGGAGGGCCTGCTGGAGCACCCTGGCGAACTTCGTCTGGGTCAGGGTCACGCGGCCGTTCTTGACCTCGGTGTTGACCAGCTTCCACTCCTTGCTGCGCATGCGGGAGGTGAACCGCAGATAATCGGAGAAGTGCATGCGGAGGTCGTCGCCGTCGGTCGAGGACCTCACCCCGAGCTGGTAGGCCACATCCTCCACGATCTCCAGCTCCTCCTTCTCCAGCCTCTCGCACATCGCCACCCCCTCCGCCAGGGCGTACCTCCTGACGAGGAAGCGGTCCCCCACGCAGGAGACGAACATGCGGGCCATGGGATACGAGAGCACCTCCTCCAGGCGCTCCACCGGGCTGCCCATGGGACGCAGGTGAATGACCCCGTCCTCCAGAGCGTCGATGACCCTGAGCTTGCCCCTGGTGCGGGCGGGGCGGTAGACGTCGTGGGCGAGCAGCTCCTCCAGCGTCACTCCCTGATCCTTGAGGTACTCTGCCGCATCCTTCAGAAAAGGGTACTTGGCGAAGTGCAGGGAGTCCATCGCTTGAGTCAGGGCTTGCGCGGATAAAAAAGTTCCACCGCCGGCATCGCCCGGGTCAGTCGAACGAGACAAGGTCCTTCAGGCCCGCCGCCACCTTGGGGTCGTCCAGCGCCTTGGCCAGGTCGTCCATGCTTCGCAGGGGCCTCTTGCGGAACAGCCGCACCGCCCTCTTCCTTCCCACTCCGGGCAAAGCCTCCAGCGCCTTCAGCGGGCAGGAATTGATCCTCAGGGGATGCTCGATGGCGGTGATGCTGCGATAGCCCCACCCGACGACGGCAACGTCGACGAACTTTCCGAGTTCGACTGGGTAGGGAATGCCGATGAGCAGAGGGTAGGAGCCGATCTGCCGCCCGAAGGTTGTGCCGCCGTCCCGCAGCTCGGTGTACACTCCCCGCAGCGCCCGGCCCTCGGGCACAAGGCGCGATAGCATGGGGCGGTCGATCTCCTCCCTAACCCTCTCCTTGAACTTGACGAACTGAGCGTGGGAGATGGGCGAGGAGAACTCCCGGCGGATCGGGATGACCTGCCGGATGTTCAGGCGGCGCAGCAGGTACCCCCGGTCCAGCACCTCCTTCAGGAAGGCGTGGTCGATCTCCAGGGTCTGCGGGGTCTCGCCGTCCAGTCCGATGATGAGGTTGAGCCCGGGCAGCAGCCGGGGCAGGCCGTTCTCCCCGACCTCCCCACCCTCCTCGTTGATGATCCGTATGGCATCCATCACCTGCTCCGCCGTGGAGTTGAGGTTGTTCGCTTCCACCACCATGGGGTCCGCGCTCTCCATCCCCAGCGCGAGCACGTTCCCGGGGGTGCAGTGCCGGACCAGGGAGCGCAGCACCTCCCTGCCCTCGTCCGGATACGCAGCGATGACCGCGGGATTGGCATTGTCCACGTGCAGCACATCCACGCCGAGATCGGCGATGCCGGAGAATAGCCTCTCCACCGCGGCAGGGTTCGGCCTCGGAGGATCGCCAGTGCTCAGGTCAGCCTTGTACGAGATGATGCAGGTCTGCGCTCCCAGGCGGAAGTTCCTCACCCCCAGCTCGTGCAGCTTCCTGCACTCGTCGATGATGTCCTCCTCGTCCCGGAACGACGGTGCCCCCTTCAGCGGCTCGACGCAGAAGGAGCATCCCCCGGAGGAGTGGCGGACGCAGCCCCGGTAGGTCTCGATCTCGGCGATCAGGGGCTGCGGGAAGTCGGGATGGTCCCTGACGATGTCGGCGCCCGCCAGCAGCCACCGGTTCCATTCCTCCACGCTCCTCCAGCGACCCGACGGCTCCTTCCCCGTCAGCAGGTCGTACACCATCGCCGCGGGGTCCCTTGATGCAAGGTGGTGGAACATGCCGCCGTCCCTGAACCGCGGTTCTAGAACCGCCGGGCCCGCCAGGACCCTCATCCCGGGGAGCTGGGCGGCCATCCGTTCGACCTCCTTACCGGATGCGGGCATGGCCCGCAGGTACTTCCCGGGAACGGCCGCCCCGGCCATGAGGACGCTCAGGTCCGCCCGGGGGAACGCCTCTCCCTTCCTGAAGCGGTCTACGGTGGAGTAAATGGCCTCGGCCCCCGCATCGACGGCCGCTCCCGCGATGGCCCGGACCTGCGGTGAGATGTACGGAGGAACGCCCAGGCACGCCGGTTCATCGATGTACCCATCCACCACCAGCACTTTCATCATATCACCCGCGCCCCGTCGGGCCCATGCGCCGAACCCTTCTGTCATATAATACAGTATAGTGTATATTGTGTCGCTTCGCCCTCGCACCGATGGCGCTTGCCGGACAGCCCTGTTGCGAAACCTCCCTGTCCGTTTACGATTCCCAATCCGGGGTCGACCCCATGCCCTCCTCGCCGCATTAGTCTTAAATAACGTTGCGGCATCTTTCCCCCAGAAACCCATTAGTGCTGTTACGAATTAATGCGTAAATTTCCGACGAATAGGGGTTGCGGTCATGAGTCCTGATAAAGAAACCGAAACAGAACTGCTGAAGAAAGCTAACAAGCCCGCCGAGCTCGCCATGAAGTACCACCCCTTCTACGAGGGGAAGATCGAGGTCACCGCCAAGTGCCCGGTGAGGGACTTCAACGATTTCGCCATCTGGTACACTCCCGGGGTCGCCGAGCCGTGCAAGGACATCAAGAAGAACCCCGAGAAGGTGTACGAGCACACCGCCAAGGGCAACATGATCGCCATCGTCTCCGACGGCACCAGGGTGCTGGGTTTGGGGGACATCGGCCCCGAGGCCGGTTTGCCGGTCATGGAAGGCAAGGCCCTTTTGTTCAAGTACCTGGGCGGCGTGGACGCCGTGCCCATCTGCCTCGCCACCAAGGACACCGAGGAGATCATCAAGACCGTGAAGCACCTAGCCCCCTCCTTTGGCGGCATCAACCTCGAGGACATCGAGAACCCCAAGTGCTTCGAGATCCTGGAGCGCCTGCGGAAGGAGATGGACATCCCGGTATGGCACGATGACCAGCAGGGTACCGCCACTATCGTCACCGCCGGAGCGATCAACGCCCACAAGGTGGTCGGCAAGAAGGTCTCCGAGTCCAAGGTCGCCATGGTCGGGGCCGGGGCCGCCAACATCGCCATCGCCAGGATCATGGTGACGGCGGGATTCAATGTCAAGAACATCATCATGGTCGACAGCAAGGGGACCCTCCACCCCGGCCGCGAGGACGTCAAGAAGACCCACGCCGAGAAGTGGTGGATGGCTACGCACTCCAACGCCGAGCACGTGCACGGCGGCATCAAAGAGGCCATGGAGGGCGCCGACATAGTGGTGGCGGCGTCCCGCCCCGGCCCCGGGGTCATCCAGAAGGAATGGATAAAGGGCATGGCCGACGACGCCATCGTGTTCGCCACCGCTAACCCCACGCCAGAGATCTGGCCCTGGGAGGCCAAGGAGGCCGGCGCCCGCATCGTGGCCACCGGCCGTTCCGACTTCCCCAACCAGGTCAACAACTCTCTGGGCTTCCCCGGCATCTTCCGCGGCGCTCTCGATGTACGTGCGTGGACCATCACCGACGAGATGTGCATCGCCGCGGCCGAGGCCATCGCGCAGACGGCCGAGGACCACGGGCTGTCGGAGGACTACATCGTCCCCAACATGGACCAGTGGGAAGTATTCCCCCGTGAGGCCGTGGCCGTCGGGCTGAAGGCCATGGAGACCGGCGTCGCCCGCATCAAGATCAGCAGGGACGAGCTCCAGCATCGCGCCGAATCCGCCATCAGGCGCGCTCGCGGGGAGACCAAGCTGCTCATGGACCAGGGCTACATCAGGGCCCCTCCAGAATAAGACGGTAGTAAAACTCTTCAAACCCTTTCCTCATTCTCCCTTCAGGTGTATAGATGAAGTTCTCCGAGGCCCGGCAGGGGCGCGTGTTCGTGGTCCGCCTGGAACAGGGCGAGATCGTCCACGAGGTTCTGGAAGCGTTCGCCAAGGACCATGGGATCAGGGCCGCCGGGCTGCTGATGGTCGGCGCGATCGACAAGGGCTCCCGCCTGGTGGTGGGGCCGGAGGACGGCGACGTCCCCCGAGTGGTGCCGCTGGAGCATGCTCTGTCGAAGCCGCATGAGGTCGCTGCGGTGGGCACTATTTTCCCCGATGAGGGAGGCCGCCCGACGGTGCATATGCACCTGGCGGCCGGACGGGAGGGCATGGCCGCCGCGGGCTGCATACGCCGCGGGGTGAAGGTATGGCTGATCGCCGAGGTCATCATCTACGAGATGGTCGGCACCAACGCCAAGAGGGTCGTGGACCCCGCCACCGGCTTCGAGCTCCTGACCCCCTGAGCGCGGGAGGGCAGGAATTATATCGACGTTATTGGATGCAGTCATATGGACCGTCGCGCCGCGATCATCATGGCATTGGCAGTGGCCGCCGTCGTCATCATCGCCGGCTTCGCCATCCTGTCGGCCTCGCCGTCGAAGGATAGGGAAGCGCTCTACCAGGTCTCCTCCCTGGACGCGCTGGTGGAGGGCCGCCTGGCTGGGGTGCAGCCAGTGGACGACCTCCTCCGGCACGGGGACATCGGGGTGGGGACGTTCGAAGGCCTGAACGGTGAGATGATAGTGATCGACGGCAAATGCTACCAGGCCCTTGCGGACGGGACGGTCCGGGAAGCTTCCGGCTCGGCCGCCGTCCCCTTCGCCCAGGTCACCTTCTTCGATCGGGACGGGACCACGGCCCTGAGCGGCAACATGAGCGAGGCGATAGCCACGCTCTCGGCGGCCCTGGCCTCCGACCGCGTGTTCTACGTGCTGCGCATCGACGGCACCTTCGACAGCATCACCGTGAGGAGCGTGCCGGGATGGGAGGAGCCGTACCCCACGCTGGAGGAGGCGACGGCAGAGCAAACGGTCTTCTCGTACTCGTCAATAAAGGGTACCCTGGTATGCATAGTGTCCCCCTCCTTCACCGACGGGATGAGCGCGGCCGGATATCATTTCCACTTCATCAGCGACGACCGCACCAAGGGCGGGCATGTCCTCGCCTTCGACATCTCCGGCGCGGAAGCGCAGTGGGACGAAACGCCCCGCTATGTCGCGGACCTTCCAAAGTAAAAAATGAACGGACAGGGCGCGGGGGCGCGCCAAATGAGTTTCAGACCAGGGTAATGGTCACGCTGTCCACGCCCTGCACTTCCGGTACGGCGCGGAGGGATTCCTCGAGCTTCTCGATCAGGCCCTCGGCGTCGTCCATGATCGCGGTGACCTCGATGATCTTGAGCCCGAAGGCGAACGGCTTTACCACCATGTTGCTGACCTCGACGCCCTGGGGGACACGCTTGGGGATCTCCCCCATGATCTTCTCCGTGGGCACCTCGGGGCTCTCGGGTATGACATTGTAAACGGCTGCGACTTTTCCCATGACGGCCACCTTCAAGGTCCTGCGAACCCGCACTTCTGGCAGGTGTAGGCGATGCTCTGGTCCCTGCACTGGGGGCAGCGACCGATCTCTACCTCGCCGCAGTTGGGGCACTTGAAGAACGTCATGCCGTCGTTCTTGCCCAATCTAACTCCACATGAGCTGCAGATCTTCTCGTTCTCCATGGAAACTCACCGAATTTAAGCCGCTACAGTTTTGTCCATATATATAAGACTTGTCTGGCGGTCCTTCAGAACCATCTTCGCTTCCTGAAAATGCCGATCATGGCCGCTCCGATGAAGACCATGATGGCCGTCACCAGAGCGTACCCCCAGGGATGCTCGAACCCCGGGAGGTAGCGGAAGTTCATGCCGTAGAACCCCACGATGAACGTGAGCGGCGCGAAGATGACGGAGATGATGGTCAGCACCTTCACCACCTGGTTGAGCTGGTTGCTCACATTGGTCTGGTAGATGTCGATCATCTCCGAGAGCATGTCCCGGGAGGTGTCGATGGTGTCCATCAGCTCGATGGTATGGTCGTAGACCTCCCGGAAGTAAGGATAGGCGTAGTCGCCGATGAGGTCCGACTCCCCCTTCACCATGGCGTTGACCGCCTCGCGGAACGGCCATATGGCCCGGCGAAATCTCACCAGGGAGCGGCGCAGACGCTGCACCCTCTCCAAGGCGTCCTCGGCGTTCTCGTTGATGATGCGGTCCTGTATGTCCTCCACGCGGTCCCCCAGCTCCTCGGAGACCGCGTAGTAGCCGTCGACGATGGAGTCGAGGATGCTGTACAGGAGGTAGTCCGGCCCCATCTTGCGTATCCTGGATCGGGGGTTCCGTATGTTCTCCCTGACCTCCTCGAGCGGAAGGTCCCCGGTGTTGGTGGTGATGAGGAAGTCCTTCCCCAGGATGATCTTCGACTGCCGCTCCTCAATGGAGTCGTCGGTCCCGCTGAACCTCAGCAGCTTCAGGGAGACGAAGATGACATCGTCGAAGTCCAGCATCTTGGGGCGCCCTGGGTCATGCTCTACGATCTCGTGCACGATGACCGGGTGGAGGTCGTACTTATCCGCCAGGGCCTGGGCGTCCGCCGGCGTCAGAGAGTCCTTGATCTCCACCCAGGCCACCGGGTACAGGCCGGTGCAGGCCAAGGCCCTGTCCAAGCTCCGGGGGGCGTCCTCGGCGATGGAGTCCGCGCCGTAGCATACCGTGGCGATCCTCGACCCTCCTCCCTCCGGCCCTCCGCCGGCGTCCTTGTTCATCGGGTTGATATTCGAGGGACGGGATAATCAACGATTTCGTAGGGGCGCCCTGAGGAGCACCTCCCGCTCCAGGGTGTCGGTCTTGATCTCGTGGAGGACCAGCTCGTCCCCGCCGATGTCCAGCATCCCCATGGCCGGGTGCGACCGTCCCTTGAGCCGCCTGGTGGTGGCGGTGCCGGTGGTGACGAAGTAGGTGCCGTCGAGGTTCCAGATCCAGGGAAAGTGTTTGTGCCCCGAGAGCACCAGGTCCACCGAGGCCTCCTTGCACAGCCCCAGGACGTCCCCGGCGTCCACCGGTATCTGCCTCTCCCTCCCGGTGCCGGGGATCGGTATGAGATGATGGTGCAGGGCCAGTATCCTCACCCGGTGCCCGGCGAGGTTCGCGATGATGTCGTCATAGTGCTCCCGCCCCACGTGGCCGTCGTCCACGTCCGGCTCCGTCGAGTCGAGGCCGACCACACTGACCTCCCCGCTCTTGAAGCAGGGGAACCTGTGGCCGAACATCTCCTCGAAGATGACGTACCCGAGGTTGCGGGCGTCGTGGTTCCCCGGCACGATGAGCTTGTCCCTGGCGTCAAGGCGGTCGATGAACTTCTTGGCCAGCTCGAACTCGCTGACGTAGCCGTCGGCGGTGAGGTCCCCCGTGACCACCAGCAGGTCCGGCCGCTCCTCGTTGATGATGGTCATGACGTTGTCCGCCCATTCCTTAACGAAGTGGGAGGAGGCGAAGTGCAGGTCCGAGATATGCGCGATCTTCATACTTTCCTGAACAGGAAGGGTTCGGGCGGCATATGCATCTTATGCCTCGCATACATCGTGCCGGCGAAGGGCTCATTACGCCGCCCGCCGATGGCGGCGGCATGGACGCCAGGGAGAAGGCCGAGGAGATAGGGACGAGGTTGCGGGCCATGGCAGACCCTCGGGACGCCGCGGGCATGGCCAGGTTCGGCATCAGGGCCAGCAACGTGCTGGGGGTCCCCGTCGCCAGACTGAGGCCTCTGGCCAAGGAGATCGGGAAGGATCACCGGCTCGCCCTGGCCATGTGGGAGCTGGACATCCATGAGGCCCGGATGCTCGCCGCCCTGGTGGACGATCCCAAGCAGGTGACGGAGGAGCAGATGGAAGCGTGGGTGAGGGACTTCGACACCTGGGACATCTGCGATGCCTGCTGCGGCCAGCTCTTCGACCGCACTCCCTGGGCCTTCCTTAAGGCGAGGGAATGGCCGTCCCGAGAGGAGGAGTTCGTGAGGCGGGCCGGCTTCGCCCTGATGGCCTCGCTGGCGGTCCATGACAAGAAGGCCCCGGACCGCCAGTTCCTGGAACTGCTCCCCCTCGTCGCCGCGGGCGCGTCCGATGACCGAAACTTCGTGAAAAAGGCGGTGAACTGGGCCCTGAGGCAGATAGGGAAGCGCAACGCCGAACTTAACAAGGCCGCCATCGCCTGCGCCGAGGAGATAAAAGGGCAGGGATCCAGGAGCGCCCGGTGGATCGCTGGCGACGCGCTCAGAGAGCTGCGCGGCGAGGCCGTGCAGGCCCGCCTGTCGCGGCGGTAAAGGGCTGTTAATGGACAGCTAAATTAATAATACTCGTGAACGCGTTACACCCTCCGATAAAAGGCCCGGGACGTGCGATTTTACCGGCCTTTGGGAATAGCCAGTAGGCTCAATGACAATACTTATATAGTTGGAGTCGTTACTCCCCCTTCTGCAATGCCCGTTAGCTTGCATTGGGCCCGTAGCTCAGCTAGGTAGGACCTCAGTGTCGCACACAGGGGTCCCTAGAAAGAGCATCTGGCTTTTAACCAGGTGGTCCGGGGTTCGAAAGCGCACGGCCTTCCCGTGCGTCCGAAAATCCCCGCGGGCCCGCTCGGAGCGAGGTAGAAGAACGATGGAAGGGGAAACGTTCGGTGAGCCATTGCGGCATTCTTTTATAACTCTGACTCGAAGTGAAATCGCATTTCCAGCATGTAGAATGGGCGAGGTGAACTAGTTGGCGGAATCCGATCTAAATGTCTTAGAGCACGATTTGGTACCGGAGCATCATTTGCTCTCCGCGGAAGAGGCCGAGAAGGTCTTGGCCGAGCTCAAGATCACTAAGGACCAGCTCCCCAAGATCAGAAGAGGGGACGCCTGCATCCGTTTGCTGGAGAAGATCCACGGCCCCATCAACGAGGGCAGGATCATCAAGATCGTAAGGCGCAGCGCCACGGCCGAGGCGTTCGTCGTCTACCGGCTTGTAATCAAGGAAGTTAAGGGGTGATTGAACATTGCGTGATCTGATAGAACTTTATTTCAAGGACAGGAGTATAGTCAACCATCATATATCCAGCTTCAACGACTTCCTTTCCACCCTGGACAACCCCAACAGCCGGATGCAGAAGATCGTGGACAACCTGAGGGTATCGGCGGACGACATCGACCGCGGGATCATCAGGCTGGACCCCGACCGCACCGAGGGGCGCATCGTGGAGATCCGCGTGGGACGCCGCAGGGACGAGAAGACCGGGAACGTGGACCCCCAGGCCCGCCCGACTGTCCATGTGCAGCTCCCGGTGGTCAGGGAGGCCAACGGGGCCACCCATCCCCTGACGCCCATGGAGGCGAGGCTGAGAAACCTCAACTACTTGGCGCCGATATTCTTAGATTTCACTATTATAGAGGACGGCATCGAGAAGGAGCCCGAGAGGGTTCACCTCGGCGACCTCCCGGTCATGCTGCGCTCCAAGCGCTGCAACCTGTTCAAGGAGAACATGGAAGAGGAGAGGGAGCTGACCGATGACGAGTACAGGCAGAAACTGATGGAGGCCAGCGAGGATCCCGCGGACCCCGGCGGCTACTTCATCATCGGCGGCACCGAGAGGGTGCTGATATCCCTCGAGGACCTCGCCCCCAACAGGGTCATGGTCGAGTACAACGAGCGCTACGGGACCCAGCTGGAAGTGGCCAAGGTCTTCTCCCAGAAGGAAGGGTACCGCGCCCTGACCCTGGTAGAGAAGAAGAAGGACGGCATCCTTATGGTCACCGTCCCCGCCGCCTCCGGCCAGATCCCCCTGGTCGCCCTGATGAAGGCGCTGGGCATGGAGAACGACAAGGACATCTACGAGGCCATTGTCAGCGTGCCCGAGATGGCCAACATCGTGTACGCCAACATCGAGGAGTGCCACGACAAAAAGCTCTACCCGCCCAACGGCATATTCACCACCGAGGACGCCATCACCTACCTGGAGCGCAAGTTCGCTACCGGCCAGGCCAAGGAGTACAGGGAGAAGAAGGTCGAGTCGATCATCGACCGCTCCCTGCTGCCCCACCTCGGAGATACGAAAGAAGACAGGGTCAAGAAGGCCTATTTCCTCGGCAGGATCGCCCGCTCGGTCCTGGAACTGAGCATCGGCATGAGGAAGGAGGACGACAAGGACCACTATGCCAACAAGAGGCTGAAGCTCTCCGGGGACCTGATGGAAGACCTGTTCCGGGTCGCCTTCACCAACCTGATGAAGGACCTGAAGTACCAGCTGGAGAGGAGCTTCGCTCGCAAGAAGGACCTGCGCATCGCCTCGGCCATACGGCCCGATCTGCTGACGCACCGCCTCCTGCACGCTCTGGCCACTGGCAACTGGGTCGGCGGCAGGGCCGGCGTATCGCAGCTGCTGGACCGGACGTCCAACATGAGCACCCTGTCCCACCTGAGGAGGGTGACCTCATCCCTTACTCGGTCCCAGCCTCACTTCGAGGCTCGTGACCTGCACCCCACCCAGTGGGGCCGCCTTTGCCCCAACGAAACGCCAGAAGGTCAGAACTGCGGCCTGGTGAAGAACGCCGCGCTGATCATCGACGTGTCCGAAGGGTTCCGCGAGGAGGACGTGCAGTGGCTGCTCCGCGACCGCGGGGTCGTGGAAGTGAAGGCCGGCGAGCTCCGCTCCGGGGCCAAGGTATACGTCAACGGGGACCTGGTAGGCAATGTCGATAACCCGCGGGTCCTGGTCCAGGAGGTCCGCGCCGGACGGAGGCAGGGCCTTTTGTCCAACGAGATCAACATCCGCTACGACGAGGAGATGGGTGAGGTCATCATCAACTGCGACGAGGGCCGCCTGAGAAGGCCGCTGCTGGTCGTCCAGGAAGGCAGGACCGCCCTGGTCCGCAAGCACATCGAGGACATCCGCGAGGGCCGCCTGAAGTGGGCGGACCTGCTGCGCGACGGGGTCATGGAGTGGATCGACGCCGAGGAGGAAGAGGATACCTTCATCGCCGTGGACCCTTACGATCCGCCGGAGAGGTGCATCAACTGCGGACGCGCCCTTTCGCCTACTGACGTTGACTGGATGAACCCCGGCACCGAGAGCACCGATGCCGTCCTGAAGTGCAAGCACTGCAGCGCCGACATGTCGGTGCCGCTGCTGCTCAACAAGGAGCACACCCATATGGAGGTCGACCCCATGGTCATTCTGGGAGTGGCGGCCGGCGTGGTCCCGTACCCCGAGCACGACTCCTCCCCTAGAGTTACGATGGGGTCCGGCATGGCCAAGCAGTCGCTGGGCCTCAGCTGCACCAACTACCGGAAGAGGCCCGACACCCGCGGCCACCTCCTGCACTACCCGCAGAAGCCGATGGTGCAGACAAAGCCCATGGACTTCGTGGCGTTCAACGAGAGGCCGGCCGGCCAGAACTTCGTGGTCGCGGTCATCTCCTTCCACGGGTACAACATGGAAGATGCTCTCATCCTGAACAGGGCCTCGGTGGAGAGAGGCCTCGGACGATCGACCTTCATGAGGACCTACCGCGCCGAGGAGCGCCGATACCCCGGTGGCCAGGAGGACCACTTCGAGATCCCCTCCCCCGATGTGCGCGGTGCGAGAGCGGACCTGTCCTACGCCAACCTGGGCGAGGACGGCCTCATCTCCCCGGAGACCAGGGTCTCCGGCGGCGACGTGCTGGTCGGCAAGACCTCCCCGCCGAGGTTCCTGGAGGAGGAGACGGACTTCCTCACTCCCCAGAAGAGGAGGGAGACGTCCATTACCATCAGGCCCGGCGAGAGCGGCTGGGTCGATTCGGTCATGCTGACCGAATCGGAGAACGGCTCCCGCCTGGTCAAGGTGAAAGTGCGTGACGAGAGGATCCCCGAGCTGGGCGACAAGTTCGCGTCCAGGCACGGGCAGAAGGGCGTCATCGGGCTCATCGTCCCGCAGGAGGACATGCCCTTCACCGCTGACGGCGTAACGCCAGATCTGGTCATCAACCCCCACGCCATCCCGTCCCGTATGACCGTCGCCCACGTCCTGGAGATGATCGGCGGCAAGGTCGGCGCGATGGAAGCGAGGTCCGTCGACGGCACCCCCTTCTCCGGCGAGAAGGAGGAAGCCATCAGGGAATCGCTGGTCCGCAACGGGTTCAAGCACACCGGCAAGGAGGTCATGTACGACGGCCAGACCGGCAAGCTGATCGAGGCCAACATATTCACCGGCGTGATCTACTACCAGAAGCTGCACCACATGGTGTCTGGAAAGATGCATGTCCGGTCCCGCGGGCCGGTGCAGATCCTCACCAGGCAGCCTACCGAGGGCCGTTCCAGGCAGGGCGGTCTGAGGTTCGGCGAGATGGAGAGGGACTGCCTCATCGGCCACGGCGCGGCGATGGTCATCAAGGACCGTCTGCTGGACGAGTCCGACGGCACCTTCCTATATGTGTGCGGGAACGGCAACTGCGGCCACATCGCCATGATGGACCGCAGGGGAGCGATACGCTGCCCGGTGTGCGGCAACAATACCAACGTGCATCTGGTGCAGACCAGCTATGCGTTCAAGCTCCTTCTGGACGAGCTGCTGTCACTTGGCGTTGTCATGCGCCTTCAACTGGAGGACCTAAGATGATGCGAGGCGTTTCAAAGAGGATCGGCTCTATCAAGTTCTCAACCCTTTCGCCCGATGAGATCAGGAGGATGTCCGCCACCAAGGTCATCACCGCGGACACCTACGATGACGACGGGTTCCCCATCGACATGGGCTTGATGGACCCCCACTTGGGCGTCATCGAGCCCGGCCTGAGGTGCAAGACCTGCGGCAACAAGGTGGACGAGTGCCCCGGGCACTTCGGACACATCGACCTGGCCATGCCGGTCATCCACGTCGGCCTGGTCAAGGAGATCAAGAAGCTCCTGCAGTCCACCTGCCGCTCCTGCGGCCGGCTGCTCATGACCAAGGAGGAGGCCCTGGAGAAGACCAAGGCCATGGAGGCCGTGGAGGACCTGGGCGGCGACGCCATCGACTACCGCCTCATGGCCAAGGACCTGGCCAAGGACGCTTCCAAGAACACGGTGTGCCCGCACTGCGGCCAGGTTCAGGGCAAGATCACCCTGGACAAGCCCACCACCTTCCGCGAGGACGGCCACAAGCTCACCCCCAAGGAAGTGAGGGAGCGCCTGGAGAGGATCCCTGACGACGACCTGCCCCCGCTGGGCATCGACCCCGGCTCCTGCCGCCCCGAGTGGATGGTGCTGACCGCTCTGGCAGTGCCCCCCGTTACCGTTCGTCCGTCCATCACCCTGGAGTCCGGCGACCGGTCCGAGGACGACCTCACCCACAAGATGGTGGACGTCCTGAGGATCAACCAGAGGCTCAGGGAGAACCGTGACGCCGGCGCGCCCCAGCTCATCGTGGAAGACCTGTGGGAGCTGCTGCAGTACCACGTCACTACCTACTTCGACAACCAGACCTCCGGCATCCCGCCGGCCAGGCACCGTTCCGGCCGACCCCTCAAGACCCTCGTGCAGAGGCTGAAGGGGAAGGAGGGGAGGTTCCGTTCCAACCTGTCCGGTAAGAGGGTCAATTTCTCCGCCCGTACCGTCATCTCGCCCGATCCGACGCTGTCCATCAACGAGGTCGGCGTTCCCTACGAGGCCGCCCGCGAACTCACCGTGCCGGTCCACGTGACCAACGCGAACATCGAGGCGCTGAGGGAGATGGTGAAGCGCGGCAGCACCGGGCCGATCAACGAGGAGAAGTACACCCCCGGGGTCAACTACGTCATCAGGCCCGACGGCCGCAGGATGAAAGTGACCGACAGGAACGCCGAGTCCATCGCGGAAGGCCTGGAGATAGGCTATGTGGTGGAGAGGCATCTCATGGACAAGGACGTGGTGCTGTTCAATCGGCAGCCCTCGCTGCACAGGATGTCCATGATGGCCCACACCGTTAGGGTGATGCCCTGGAAGACCTTCAGGTTCAACCTCTGCGTGTGCCCGCCCTACAACGCCGACTTCGACGGCGACGAGATGAACCTGCACGTGCTGCAGAGCGATGAGGCCAGGGCCGAGGCCATGATCCTCATGAGAGTGCAGGAGCATATTCTGTCCCCCAGGTTCGGAGGACCGGTCATCGGCGCCATCCACGACCACATCACCGGGACGTTCCTCCTGACGCACAAGGACCCCCGCTTCGACAAGCAGGAGACCCTCAACATCCTGACCAAGGTGAACCACGAAGGGCTCCCGGAGCCGGCGGTGGTGGAGGACGGAAAGGAGTACTGGACCGGCCACCAGCTGTTCTCGCTGGTGCTCCCCAAGGACTTCCGCATCACCTTCAAGGCGTCCATCTGCCGCAACTGCCCCTCCTGCAAGAAGGAGGACTGCGACCTTGACGCCTACGTCAAGATCAGGGAAGGCAAGCTGATCCAGGGGACCATCGACGAGAAGGCCATCGGATCGTTCAAGGGCAAGATCCTGGACAAGGTGACCCGCGACTACGGCGCCACCGCGGCCAAGGACTTCCTGGACAACGTGACCAAGCTGGCCATCGGAGCCATCATGGTCCGCGGCTTCACCACCGGCATCGACGACGAGGACATTCCCGCGGAAGCTACCAAGCAGATCCAGGAGACCCTGCGCGACGCCGTGGCCAGGGTCGCCGAGCTGGTCGAGGCGTACCGCGAGGGCATACTCGAGCAGCTGCCCGGGCGGTCTCTCGACGAGACCCTCGAGGTGGAGGTCATGAAGGTGCTGGGCCGGGCTCGTGACGAGGCCGGTCAGATCGCCGGCCGCCACCTGGGCATGGAGAACTCCGCCGTCATCATGGCGCGTTCCGGCGCCAGGGGCTCCATGCTTAACCTGTCCCAGATGGCCGGCTGCATCGGACAGCAGGCCGTCCGTGGCGAGAGGCTGTCCAGGGGCTACTGGAACCGGACCCTGCCGCACTTCAAGAAGGGCGACCTGGGCGCCGAGGCCAAGGGCTTCGTGCAGAACTCCTACAAGAGCGGGCTGACCCCCACCGAGTTCTTCTTCCACTCCATGGGTGGACGCGAAGGTCTCGTCGATACCGCGGTCAGGACGTCCCGTTCCGGCTACATGCAGCGCCGTCTGATCAACGCGCTGGAGGACCTCAAGCTGAAGCAGGACGGCACCGTCCGCAACACCGCGGACATGATCGTCCAGCTGAGGTACGGCGAGGACGGTGTGGACCCCACCCGATCGGTGGGCGGCGACGCCATAGACGTCGACGACATCCTCTCCGAGGTGCTGGGCGACGAGGCCGACCTCCTCGCCAAGATCGAGGAGAAGAAGCAGGCCGGGTACGCCACCATCGAGAAGGACCTCATGGAAGCGACCACTGCCGAGGAAGAAGAGCTGGAGGAGCCTGAGTACGACTCCGGCGGCGGAGGTGAGGATTAATGGCACGCAAGGACACCCAGAACGCACTGCGCAAGAGGGGCTTGGACGACAAGACCGTGGATAAGCTCCTCACTAAGTATGCCAGCCTGGGCGATGTGTCCGCGGCTTCCGTCGCGGAGCTTATGGACCTCGGCCTGAGCGAGGGAGAGGCGGCGGACGTCCATAAGAAGGTGGGCAAGAGCAAGAAGGAGCCGTCCAAGAAGGCCCCCAAGGCGGCCGAGGCCGCCCCCGAGGCCGAGAAGATAGTGTTCAAGGCCCCCGACAAGTCCCGCGCCATTACCCCGCTGGAGGAGAAGATGAACCAGCTCCTCGCGGACATGAAGATGAAGATGCCGCTGCGCGTGGTATCGGACATCGCCTCCCGCATCGAGGGCGTGGACATCCCCGACGCCAAGCTGAAGGAGATACTGAAGAAATCTTACCAGAGGTACGATGAGCACCAGATGGACGCCAACGAATCGGCTGGCATCCTGGCCGCCCAGTCCATCGGCGAGCCCGGTACCCAAATGACCATGCGTACCTTCCACTACGCCGGTGTCGCCGAGATCAACGTTACCCTCGGTCTGCCGCGTCTCATCGAGATCGTGGACGCGAGGCGCGTGCCGTCGACCCCCATGATGGAGGTGCATATACAGCCCGAGTACATGGGCGACGTTGACGTGGTCCGCAAGGTGGCGTCCAAGATCGAGAAGACCACCCTGCTGGACATCGCCGACATCGAGACCGACATCGCTAACATGAAGGTCGTCGTCCACCCCGACACGGTGAAGATGGAGCAGAAGGACATCTCCATGGAGCAGATCAAGGAGCGCCTGAACAAGGACCGGCGCCTCCGCGGCCTCGTGAACATCGAGAGCGACCACCTGGTCATCTCCTCCGATGAGCCGTCCTTCAAGAAGCTCCAGGCCATCGTGCAGGCTACCAGGGACTCTGTGATCCAGGGTCTTGAGGGCATCGAGCGGGCCATCCTGCGCAAGCAGGGGAACGAGTACGTCGTCTACACCGCCGGCTCGAACCTCCGCGACGTGCTGGCCGAGGACAAGGTGGACCGCACCAGGACGACCACCAACTCCATACAGGAGATATACGATGTCCTGGGCGTGGAAGCCGCCCGCAACTCCATCATCAACGAGGCATCAAGGACGCTGGA
The DNA here is from genome assembly GCF_000308215.1 of Methanomassiliicoccus luminyensis B10. NCBI lineage: Archaea > Methanobacteriati > Thermoplasmatota > Thermoplasmata > Methanomassiliicoccales > Methanomassiliicoccaceae > Methanomassiliicoccus > Methanomassiliicoccus luminyensis. Next base: position 62,416 of record NZ_CAJE01000020.1, on the reverse strand, counting down.
TGAGCAAGGTCTCACCGTGGACATCCGGCACATCATGCTCGTGGCCGACCTGATGACCAACGACGGCGACGTCAAGGCCATCGGCAGGCACGGAATATCCGGTAGGAAGTCGAGCGTACTGGCCAGAGCGGCCTTCGAGATCACCGCCACCCATCTCCTGCATGCCGCTCTGACCGGAGAGACCGACTACCTGGACGGGGTGGCCGAGAACATCATTGTAGGGCAGCCGGTTACGCTGGGGACAGGTGCTGTCAACCTGGTGTACACCCCCAAGCCCAGGCCCAAGGAGGCAAGCGAATGATAGATTTGGGAAGAGCAATCAAGGCCGCTGCGACCACCGGCAAAGTGGTCTACGGCGTGCAGCAGGCAGAGAAGGCGGTTACCAGCGGCGAGGCCAAGATGATCATTGTCGCCGAGAACTGCCCGAGTGAATTCCTCAGATCTGGAAACCACAGCACAAAGGTTTACAAGTATGAGGGGAGCAACATGGAGCTAGGGGCTCTATGCGGCAAGCCGTTCTCGGTGTCCGCCCTGGCGGTCATCGACAAGGGGACCTCCAACATCCTTTCGTTGTGATATCATGCCAGCGGAAATCACTTTCACTGAGGATACCCTGAGGTACATCAACCTGTTCGAGCAGGTGACCAAGACCAGGGTGAAGGACTGCATGGAGACCGAAGAGAAGCTGGTGTTCGTGGTAGAGCCTGGCCAGGCCAACCGGGCCGTGGGCAAGGGCGGGGAGAACGTCATCCGCCTGAAGAACCAGACCGGCAAGAACATCCAGGTCATCGAGTACTCGGACGAGCCCGAAAAGTTCATCCGGAACGTGTTCTACAACTACAACGTGCAGAACGTGGTCATCGAGAACCGGGGGAACGTCGTCCATGCCACCGTAACGGTGGACCCCAAGGTCAAGGGGCGCGCCATCGGCAAGAACGGGCGCAACCTCAAGATCGCCAGGGACATCGTGAATCGGCACCACAACGTCCAGAGCATCAGCGTGGCCTGAGCGGCTCGCGCTCGACCTCGAGCCTATCGGCGGTGGGGTACTCCTCCACCAGGAAGGAGTCGTAGGGGAGGAGGGGAGCGATCTCCTCCAGGACCCACGGCGCCACCTCCACCCTTTTCTTTTCTTTATCTATTCTCATAAGTTCGTCCGGCACGTCATGCTCGCTGCGCAGCAGGGCCATGATCTCCTCCGACGGCCCCTCCACCACTCCCTTGAGCAGCGTGCCCTCGGCGGTGATGACATCGGACGGCAGCGCCACGCGCTGAGCTCGGCGCTTGATCCTCTTGCGCAGCTGCACGGCGTCCTTGAAGCTCGATGAGCAATAGTGCACCGGAATGCCATGGCTCGAAGCGACCAGGCGGAGGGCCGTCTCATCGCTCCCCCTCACCGCGCTGGAGATGTCGTCCTTGACCTCATACCCTTTCTCGCTCAGCCGGTCCCAGTTGCCTTCCGAGAACTCCAGCTCGTTGAGGTTGACGAAATCGAGGCCGGCGTCCCGGGCGTACGCGATCAGCGCCGCCAGCTCCGCTTCCTTGTCCGGGAGCGCGGGCACCTCGAACCCCACCTTCATCTTGGTCCTCTTGACGAAGGATGCGATATCGGTCCCTTCCATCCGGGTCCACATCTCCGCGGCCGGGTGGATCCTTAACTCGTCGAGGCCCGCCTCCTCCAAGGCCGTGAACGCCTTGGTGTCGAGGGACGAGGTATACAGGTGGATATGGTGCCTCTTCCCGAAGCGCTCCTTGAGCAGCCGGATATAATGGACGGTGCGGTCGAGGCACGCTGCAGGGTCCCCTCCGGTTATGCCGGTGCCCTCGGCCCCGATCATCTCCGCCTCCTTGAGCACCGCCTCATCGCCGGACGCCTTCAGCTCGTTGGCGTACAGGACGTCCTTGCCCTTCTTCTCCAGGGACAGGGGGCAGTAGAAGCAGCCGGTGGAGCACCGGCCGGACACCAGGAGCACCATTTTGGCCCCTTTCCGGCACAGCACGCACCCCCTGGGCAGGCGGCCGGTGTACGCGGAGCCCGCCTCCATATCCTCGACCCTCATCTGGCCGAAGGAGGCCGCCTCACGCTATAAACCTTCCCTTCGCTTGGGGGCCGGCATTTCTTACGACCGTTAAGAACAGGCGCGTTCGATAGGACGATTGAAAAGATTAAATACAAGCGGCTCAAATTAAATCGCGGAGGAAGTGGGAAACGTGTCGATCAGAGCGGGCGATTCGGAGACCTTCTTAGTGGAAGGTAACTCATTTTCGACGATGGACGGGGAGAGGGTGATAACCACCCCTGCCAAGCTGATGTGCATCAGGACCGAGGACATCCCCACCAGATGGGTCGAGAAGAGGGTCAGTGTGATGAACCAGCCCCGGTTCGGGCAGAGGGACTACGCGAGCGCCCGTTTCTGCATCGAGGAGGGAGGGTTGGAGAAGGCCATCGTATCCTTCGAGACCGTGGTGTACAAGGACGCCCCCACCGCCTCCGGCGTGTTCGTGGGCACCTTGAAGAGCTTGGGCTTCCTGAACCTCTCCAAACTGCAGGTGGGGGACATGGGAGCTATGGTGGAAGTGCCTGGTCAGCCGTCCCGCAGGCTCCGCGCGGTGCTCTTCGCCGAGCGGAACGTGTTCGGGCTCATACTCCTCTCCCATGCCAAGGACAGCGTCGTATCCGATTCCTGGCTGATCTCCATGGCCAGGCTCATGGTCTCCCGCATGCACTGAGCTACACTATTATATCGGAAAGGGCCATCCTCGTCCCGGTGCACTGATTTGAGGAAGAAGACCCGGATGGTCCTGGCCCTGGACGAGACGGACGAGGCCAAGGCGCTGAAAGTGGCGGAGGACGTGGGCGGACTGGTGGACGCCATCAAGATAAATTGGCCCCTGGTCCTGTCATCCTCCCCCGAGATGATCACCAAGCTTTCCCGGTACTCCGAGGTCATCTGCGACTTCAAGATCGCGGACATCCCCAACACCGCCCGCCTCATCGTGGAGCAGGCGGTCGGAAGAGGAGCTTCCGCGGTCATCGTGCATGCCTTCACTGGGACCGACTCCCTGCAGGCGGCGGTGCAGGCCGCCGGGGACCGCCAGGTGTTCGTGGTCACCGAGATGTCCCATCCGGGGGGGCAGGAGTTCACCGCCCCCCACGCCGAGCGGTTCGCCCAGATGGCCGTGGACTGCGGCGCGGCGGGGGTCATCGCCCCGGCCACCCGGCCCGAGCGGATAAGGAAGATCAGGTCCATCGTGGGCGATCTGCTCATCCTGTCCCCCGGAGTGGGGGCACAGGGCGGCAGCGCCTCGGACGCCATCGCTATGGGTGCGGACTACGTCATCGTGGGCCGTTCCATCTACGGTGACAGGGACCCCCGGGGCGCCGCGGAGCGGTTGGCCGCGGAGATCGCCCACGCCCTCTCTCCCCGAGGAGAAATCTCCCCGCCTCTTTAGTGCAAAAAGGGTCCGCCGAGGAGGTTTTTTCTGACCTCCAGCAATACCTGCCGAGAACGTCAGGCCCAGGATTTCCTAGGATAGACTATTTATATTGGGCCCGTAATTGTTGGGCGATTCTCTTAGGAGACCTAATAAATGGAATCGAATGAGGGTAGGTCGTTGGGCCGATCCCTGAGGGAACTAAAGCCTGTAAGAGGTAGCTCCCGCTCTGGTCCCAAGGATACTTGGCTGGGGAGGAATTGGAGCACTGTCCTCATCCTGGTAGCTATCGTTTTGCTCGCATTATTCGTGCGTAGCTACTTCGGATTCTCCACCGCGGTGGACAATGGCTTTTTGGTCGCTGGCGGTTCAGACTCATATTATCATCAGCGCGTCATCGACTACGTCAACTCAGAAGGCTCCCACCTCGTTCAGGACCCCGCGCTCAACTATCCCTTCGGGATGAGGAACGCCCGTCCGCCGATGTTCGATTGGTCCGTAGCCATAGGCAGCCAGGTACTGTCCGGCATCTCCGGTATGGCCATCTCCGACGCCGCGGGATACTCCCTGCTGGCCTCCTCTGCCATCTGGGGTTCCCTCACCTGCATCCCCGTCTACCTGATCACCAGGGGCGCCTTCGGCAACCGCGCCGGCATACTAGCCGCGCTGCTGTTCGCGTTCATGCCCGGTCACATCAGCCGCAGCGTGTTCGCCAACGCCGACCACGACGCTTTCATCCTGTTCTTCGTGGTGTTCGCCCTGTACTTCTTGATGAAGGCCCTGCAGTCCATGAAAGGGACGAAATGGGTCTCCTCGTGGAAGAAGACGGACTCCATACGTACAGGCATCAGGTCCTATTTCCAACAGAATCAAAGATCACTAATATACTCGGCCCTGGGCGGCGTGTGCATAGCCACAGTGGCCATGGCATGGACCGGGTACACCTACATACTGGTAATCATACTGGTATACTTCCTGGTCCAGGTCGTCATCAACCGCTTCCGCAACGCGGACTCCATGGGCGAGTTCTTCATCGTGGGGATCATGCTCCTGACCGCGTTCGTGCTGGCGGCCCCGCTGTACTGGCAGCTCAGCTACTGGAGCCAGTGGTTCGACGTTCCGTTCTACCTGTTCCTGGGCTCCATGTTCATCGGCGGGTTCTTCACCGTCACCAGGGACTATCCCTGGACCTTGACCATACCCATCCTGGTCGCCATAGTGGCCGTCGCCCTGGTCGGCGTGTTCTTCATCGCCCCCAACCTGTTCGAGGCCATCATCTCCGGGCAGGGCTACCTGGTCAAGAGCAAGCTGTACTCCACCATCGATGAGGCGTCCGCGCCGGAGTTCTCCACCCTGGTCTTCAGCTTCGGGGTGGTGTCGTTCTGGCTCGCCATAATTGGTCTGGTGTGGGCCGCGATCAAGATACCCAAGGACCAGTCCCCCTACCTCGTGTTCATCGTGGTGTGGATGGCCGTCAGCATGTACATGGCCGCTTCCGCGGGCAGGTTCGTGTTCAACGCCTCCCCGGCCTTCGCCATGGCCGCGGGATGGATCCTCGCGCTGCTCATCAGCAAGGTAAAGTTCAGCGAAGTGCCCCGGCTGTGGGCCGGCTTCTGGTCCAATCCCAAGAGCACCCTCCGGAAGGCCTTCAAGCTCAAACACGTGGCCGTCGCGCTGTTCCTGGCGTTCCTGATCGTCCTGCCCAACGTATGGACGGCCCTGGACGCGGGCATCCCTTCGCAGACCAAGACCGACTACGACAGGGAAGTGTACGAGGCCATGCCGTCCTTCCTTCGCCCTGACGGGTACGATGTCCAGAACGGCACCTACTGGTACTTCGGGGCCTTCGGGTACTCCCTGCCCATGCCGAACACGTACTGGCCCACTGCCTGGTCATGGTTCAAGACGCAGGACGCCGATATAGCGGACCTGGAGGACCGCCCGGCCTTCCTATCGTGGTGGGACTACGGGTTCGAGGCGATACAGGAAGGGCAGCATCCCACCGTCGCGGATAACTTCCAGAACGGCTACGAGTACGCCGGTTCGTTCATCACTTCGCAGAACGAGAGCGACGCGGTGGCCCTGTTCATAGTCAGGGTCCTGGAAAAGGCCAAGTTCACCGACGCCACCCGCCAGATCCTTCAGGACGGCGGCGTGGACGTAGTGAAGCTGGAGGACATAATGAACAACCCCCAGAACTACGTGGACGAGGTCAAGAACAACCCCCTGATCTACGGGGCCTATGACTCCGAGCTCAGCGCCAACAACGCCAAGTATGCCGCGGCGAGGATCGAGCTGCAGAAGGTAGGGCTGGAGGATATGGTCGAGATATACAACCAGCTGAGGGCAGCTACCGGCATCGACATCGGCTACTTCGCCGTGGACGGCCGCCTGTTCCCCTGGAGCGCGACCTCTCAGACCATCTTCTATGCCCCGGCCAAGCTGTCCGACCGCGTGATCGATTCGACCACCAACGCGCCGACCGATTACTACGAGATCCTGGCGGTCACTCAGAATTACGAGACCAAGCGGATATCGGACCTCACGGCGAGTGATTATCCGATCATAACCTACACCATCGTGTACAAGGAGGCGTTCTACAACTCCATGCTATACTGCTCCTTCATGGGCCTGAGCCCGGCGGACATCGGGTCGACCAACATGCAAAGCTTCCCAGGCTACAACCAGATGGCGTCGTACGGCGCCATGCCCGGGTACAACCTGACTCACTTCAAGCAGGTCTACCGCACCGCGTACTACAACCCCTACACCGACGCGACCAACCACTCCGACGCCTGGAAGGCGGTGTCGTGGGAGGAAGCGCTGTACCTGCAAGAGCAGATCGAAGCCGGTGCGGAAGGGACCGTGGACATGTCCGTCTCGGCCCTGCAGTCCGGCGTGGTGTTCATGCAGTACTATGACGGAGCGATCATGGAAGGCGTCGCGCGCGCCACTGACGGCACGCCCTACGCCGACATCTACGTCACCGTGCTGGACGAGTACGGCATACCCCACCAGGTCGTCAAGACCGACTCGGAGGGTCGCTACAGTGCGATCCTCCCCTTCGGCAACGTCAGCGTGGTCTATTCCTCTGGCACCCTGAACAATGCGACCAAGATCGCCTCCGAGCTCGACCGCGTGGACCTGTACGTCACCTACGCTCAGGCCATGAGAGAGGAGCCCTACCACTTCGACGGCGACATCACCCTCTCGGCGGCCCTCGTCACCGGCAGCGTATTCTATGACAACAACGGCAACGGCCGCTACGACGCCGGGACCGACGAGCTCATCAGCGACGCCCAGGTGACCCTGACGAACCCCTCCACCGGGTTCAACGAGACCGTGACCACCTCCACGACGGGATCCTACCGGATCCTCGGCCTGGCTGGCAGCTCACAGGTCCTCTACGCCACCTACAACGGCCATAGGCTGGGGGAGACCACGGTCACGCTGACCGCGTCCGGAAACTCCAATCGCAGCATCGCCATCATGCCCGCCTCGCTAACCGGCACCATAAAGCTCCAATCAGGGAGCGCCGCCGGCGGGGTGGGCCTGACCCTGGTGGACAAGGTCAACGGCAACAAGTACTACGCCACCAGCGACAGTAGCGGGAAGTACACCTTCTCGAACCTGCTGCCCGGCGACTACACCCTTACCACCACGGACTCGAGCCTGAGCGTGGGCACCCAGAGCATCACCCTGACCCAGGGGCAGTCCGCTACCCAGGACCTCAAGCTGGTCCAGGCGACCACCGTCTCCGGGACCGTGACCATCGGCGGGGTCCCGCAGGCTAACGTGTCGGTGGTCTTCCGCTCCGAGCAGAGGGAGATCTCCGTAATGACGAACGCCAGCGGCGGGTACCTGGTATCCCTGCCCCGTGGGGAGTACAGCGTGTACGTCCTGACCGTCGACGGCGACGGGAACAAGTGCGCCGCACTGGAATCTTTCAGCACCGGTGATGCCGACACCGTCCCGCCACTGAACATCGAGCTGGGCCCTGCGGCCGTGCTCTCCGGCACGGTCTTCAAGGATCTCGACGGGGACGGCGAACAGGACACCAACGAGAGCGCCGTCAGCGGCGCCATCGTGGTCTATACCCTCCCTGACGGCTCCTATGTCAAGGCCGTCGCCAATGCGAAGGGCGAGTATAACGTGATAGTGCCAACCGGCACCTACTTCATGTATGCGTCCGGAGGGGGCAGGTCCTACTGGGCCAGCGACGTCCAGATCCTCGCCGACGCCACCACGGACATCGCCCTGGGCGATTCCGTGTATCTCACCGGCAAGGTCTTCAGGGACCTCGACGGGGACGGCGAACAGGACAGCGGGGAGTCCGGCATATCCGGCGTCCTGCTGAGCATATGGAACTCCGATGAGCCCGGGGAGAAGGTGCGCTTCGTCACCGGCTCCAACGGCAACTACAACATCTCCGTTCCCGCTGGCTCCTACATAATCAACGCCACTATAGAGGGCTACTCTACCTGGCAGGGCGACGCCGGCACCGGTGTTAGCATCGCCTTGGAGGCGGAGGACCGCGAGGTGACCGGTACGGTCACTGACGAGGACGGCATCTCCATAGGCGGCGTGACGGTGAACTTCAAGCCCACCGGCAGCAGCGGCCAGGAGGACAGCGCGATCACCGATGCCTCAGGCAGGTTCATCGCGTCCCTGGAACCGGGGACCTATTGGGTAGTGATCGACCAGAACATTTCCTCAGGTGACGACTCCTCGAGGTACTACTACAACAGCACCCTGACCGTGCCCATCTCCAGGGACCCCGACGCCCTTGACATAGAAGCCGCCGTGCAGCACAAGGTCGTTCTGGACATCACCGGTCCCAGCACGTATGATTCGGACTCCACGATCCGCATCATCGGTCCGGAGAACAGGACCGTGGGGGTCAACGACCTCCCGCTGTACCTGAAGCCAGGCACCTACACGATATATATCGACCTGACCGACGAGGATGACCACTACGTCTACCTCGGCTCTGTGATCGTAGCCCCGGGCCTCAACGACCTGGGCGATCTGGAGGCAAAGGTTGCCCATAACCTGCGCGGCCAGCTGCAGCACGACGGCGAGGACCTCTCGATCCCCGCGGCCGTGAACATAACCTACGGCCCGGCGGTCCTGCCGGTGACGGCCAGCTCGCGCGGCATCTTCAGCGTGTACCTGCCGGCCGGCGACTACACCGTCTCGGCCGAATACACCACCAAGGCCACCCTGGAGGACGGCAGCGCCCGGTACGTCAGGTATTATAACTCCAGCATGCCGGTGACGGTCGACGCCGAGGAGATAGAGGACTTTGAGCTTCTCAGGGATCTCAACAACTCCACCGTGAGCCTGACCGCCAACGGGGCCGTTTCCGACGTCACCTGGCAGTTCATCGGCCTGTCGGACACCGCCATCGATCACACCGTCGGCTCGTCGCCCAGCTCCGTCTCCCTGGCTCCCGGCGTATACAGCGTGTACGCCCATGACGCCTCCGGGAACGTGTACCTGGGCATCGTCGACGTGAAGCCCGACGTGGGCAACACCCTGAGCGTGACGCTGGCGGCCGGGACCGAGGTCAGCGGCCACGTGACCATCGGCGGCGAGGCCAAGTCCGGCGCCACCATAACCTTCGCCGACAACGCCATGGTCAGGACCACCACCGACGCGAACGGTGATTACTCCGTGTTCCTGCCCCGGGGCTACTACAACGTCACCGCCAAGGTCGTGGTGGCGGAGAACCATCCCGGTCCGGTGAACATGACCTACGCCAGGTCCTTCGACCTTGAGGTGAACGGCACCGCTGTCCCCGCCAAGGACACGGCCTTGGAGCTGGTGGACAGCGCCGTGGTGGAGCTGGTCTGGAGCGAGGCGAACTCGATACCGACCATCGCCCCCGGCGAGAGCGTCGTGTATAACGTTACCATATACAACCGCGGCAACGTCAACGACACCTACGAGCTTAGCACCACCTCCGACTGGGGCGTGGAGTTCTCGCAGAAGACCGTTTCACTGCCCTGGGGCACCGGGACCGGGCAAACGGTCCAAGTGACCATAACCGCCCCGGCGGACGCCAAGGTCTCCCACTCCCCCATAAAGATAGTCGCCAAGTCGACGAACCGCACCGGGAGCCAGGGAACGGTCAGCGTGGATGTGGACATCACTCCCACGTACAGCGTCGTCGTCAGCCAGCCCTCCGCGCCCAGCACCGATGGGTCCACCGTGACCTACAAAGTGCTGGTGAAGAACACCGGGACCTCCAGTGACATCTTCGTGTTCAGCCTGACCAACCCCGATGACCTGAGGAGGGACGGCTGGAACGCCACAATAACCGGGACCAGCAAGCATACTCAGAACCTGACCATAGCCGCAGGCGCCTCCCAGACGGTGTCGGTGACCCTGACCCGGACCAACTCGTCCGCCTTCACCGCCGACATCGTGCTGAATGTGACGGCCCAGAGCAAGAACCACGGCGGGACCCCCGCCACGGCCAGCCTGGCCCTGAACGATGCCGACCTGAGCGTGGCCGACGACAAACTGACCGCTTCCGGCCGCGGGGCGAGCATGATCATGCCGGGCATGACCGGGACCACCTGGCTCCTGATCGCGCTGATCGTGCTCGCACTCGCCAGCGTGGTCATCCTTAGAGTTAACAAGGGGGTGTTTGGACGCAGAAGAAAGCGGTGATATCGGCCGCAGCGATCGCCTCGCTGCTATTGATGGCAACCTTCGCGGCCCTGCCGGCGGCAGCGGGGGACGTTGCCTACAAGATAAACTTCGACGGGAGCGTCCAGTACCTGCCCACTGGCGGGACGGGGAAGGTCATCGTGAACGTGGGCGACGGCAGCCCCGAAGGCAGCTACAACTACACTGCCACCGCCGACAAGGGCTCGGTGACACCGTCCAAGAACGGCCCCATCTCCGATGACAATTTCACCCTGACGGTCATCGCTCCCGCCACCACGGGGGACATGACCGTTACGGTGAAGCTGAGCAACGGGACGGACAACACCACCGCCAAGTACGTCATCCACGTGGTGGAGCCGGTGGTGATCTCGGCGACCGTCAAGAACTCCGGGAACCTGACCCTCAAGGGCGTCCCGGTGCAGTTCTACGTCGACGGCACCATGGTCAACGCCACCACCTTCGACATCGATGCGAACTCCACCAAGGAGGTCACGTACCGCTGGGCCCCCTCTGACCTGTCGAAGGGGGAGCACACCTTCAAGGTGGTCATCGATCCCGATAAGAAGTTCCAGTTCCTGAGCTTCGCCGACGGGTCCCTCGAGTACACCGGCAAGTTCTACATCGGCGACTCCGGGTGGGGCATCATCAACCTGGTGCTGGCCTTGGTCCTGGGCCTGACGGTCTTCATCCTGATCCTGACCTACGGGGGCAGGAAGAACCGGAAGAGAAGGTGAAGCCAAACCCGAGGGAACGAGGCTCATGCCTCCCTTTCTCCCATTTTTCCATATCTATTCCATCGTTCGCCCGCTTCTTCCCCCTATCCTCAGGTCCCCGCCGCCTGAAGCATGCTCTGGAGCCGCTCTTTCAGGAATAATCAACAAATAGTCTTAGGTTGATAGTTGCGGACGATACATATGGCCGATAACGTGATAGAGGTCACCCAGGACAGTTTCGATGCCGTCAAGAAGGACAACTCCAACCTGATAGTGGATTGCTGGGCCGCGTGGTGCGGCCCCTGCCGCATGATGGGCCCGGTGATCGACAAGCTGGCCGACGACTACAAGGGAAAAGTGTCATTCGGCAAGCTCAACGTGGACCAGAACCAGAAGGCGGCCCAGCAGTTCAAGGTCATGGCCATCCCTACCCTGCTGTTCTTCAAGAACGGGGAGCTGGTGGACCAGAGCGTCGGCCTGGTGCCCCGTGAGGATATCGAGGCCAAGATGAAGAAGCACTTCTGAGCCAGGCTCAGAGCTTCCGGGACAGCTCGTCGATCTTCGCCTGCAGGCGCGCGGAGTTGACGGCGACGGCCACGTCGCCCCTGGTCTTCTCCAGCAGGGAGCGGGCCACGTCCTGCTTGCGGCGTATCGGCACCAGGGCGTCCGGGTAGTCGAAGCGCATGAGCACCAGGAACATATCCTCCATGAGGTCGAGGTGCTTCCTGGCCTGCTCGATGTCGCCCTCGCGAAGCTTCTCCAGCACGAACCTCCTGAGTTCGCCCACGGCGTCGGCGAGGCCGAGAAGGTACGCCGCGCCCGGAATGCCCATCTCGTCGGGGTCCGGGAACGCCTCATCCTTTATCAAAGCGAGAAGAATGGCCGCCTCGGCCAGCTCCTGGAGCGCCCCCTCCACCAGCCCGGACTCCCAGATCTCGGGGTAGTCCTCCAGCAGCGATCTCAGACGGTGCGTTTCGTCGAGCGCCTCGTGCATCATCGCCCTGACGTCCTCTCCCTTGTGGATGGCGTGGACGATGCTCCCCGAGAGGCGGTTGATGGCCCGGGAGGACTTGATGGCGACCTCGCGGACCTGGTCCTTCTCTTCCAATCGGGACTCGATGCGGTTCGCGATGTCTTCCAGGTTCTTCATGAGCTACATGGAAAGGGTGGGGTGTACTTCTACCTTTTTCTCACCTGCATCATGTGCTCCACTCTCTTGCGGACAACTTCCGGCCTGCCGATGTCGTGGCGCACGTAGATGGCCTCGCCTTGAACATGCTCCAGAGCCCTCTCGCACGCCTTCTCGGCGGAGTCCAGGTCGTCGGCGATGCCTACAACGCCGACAGCGCGCGAGGTGGTGGTGACGATCTTCCCGTTCTCCTCGTTGACCATGGCATAGTAGAGCTTCGCTCCCTCCGAGGCCACCGCCTTCTCGTCGACCCTGACCTCCTTGCCCGCCTGGGGTTCGGTGCCGTAGCCTGCGGGCACGACGTACTTGCATACGGTGGCCTTCTTCTCGAAGGAAACGCGATTCTCCGTAAGCCGCCCGGAGGCGATGCCGGAGCAGATGTCGGTGAAGGAGGAGGAGATGATGGACAGCACGTTCATCGCCTCGGGGTCGCCGAAGCGGGCGTTGAACTCTATGACCTTCGGTCCCTCGCTCGTGAGCATGAACTGCCCGTACATGATGCCGCGGTACGGAAATCCTTCCGAGCCCATGGCCTTGACGATCCGGCGCATGATGTCCAGCGACGCCTCCCTGTCCGCAGGGGTGGCAAAGGGCATCAGGTGGTCCTCCATGGAGTACGAGCCCATGCCACCCGTGTTCGGCCCCACGTCGCCCTCGTAGGCGCGCTTGTGGTCCTGGACCATGGGCATGGGGATGACGTTCCTTCCGTCGCAGAAGGCCATCAGGGTCAGCTCCTCGCCGATGGCGCGCTCCTCCAGAACGACGCCTCCGCCGCCGATGTTCTTGCTGAAGATCTCTTCGAGGTACTCGATCGTTTCCTTCTTGGTCTTGAGGTGCTCCCCCATGACCTTGACCCCCTTGCCGCCGGTCAACCCGATGGGCTTGACCACGAGCTCGCGGTCGGTATCCTGGACGTACCTCCTGGCCTCGGGGAAGGAGCTGAACGCGGCGAAGCCGATGTTGCCGGGGACCTGGTGCTTGCGCATGAGCGCCCGGGTGAAGGATTTGGACGTCTCCAGCCTTGCGGCCGCCTTGGTCGGTCCGACGCACCCGATGCCCTCGTCGTCCAGCGCGTCGACCAGTCCCGCCTCCAGCGGGGTCTCCGGCCCGATGACGGCGAGGTCTATGCCCCACTGCACGGCCGTCCCCACCACTTTCTGGATGTCGGTCTCCGGCGCAAGCCTGTACTGCTTGGACAGCCTGGCGATGCCGGGGTTGTGGTTCTTCATGACCGAATACACATCGGAACCGCTCTCGGACAGGGCCGCGGCGATGGCATGCTCGCGCCCGCCGCCTCCAACTACCAACGCTTTCATGGGAGCACCTTTCGAAATGGTAATGGAAAGGGGTTAAAAAAGATGGCGGGAGCTCTCACAGGTCGATATCGATCGCCCTGAACAGCTGGTCCAGGCCCTCCAGCGTCTTGGCGCTGGTGCGGTGCAGCTTCGCTCCGTTCTTGACCTTGGAATAGTCGCGGTCCAGAAGGTCGACGTTGATGTCCACGTACGGCAGGAGGTCTATCTTGTTAAGGACGGCGATGTCCGAATCCACGAAGATCAGGGGCTGCTTGCGGATCATGTCGTCGCCCTCCGTGACGGAGATGACCACCATGCGCATGTCCGTCCCCAGAGGGAAGTCGGCCGGACATACCAGGTTGCCGACGTTCTCGATGAACAGGAAGTCGATGCTGTCCAGGTCCAGCTTGTCCAGGGCATGGTCGACCAGATGCGCGTCCAGGTGGCACTCCTTCCCGGTGTTCACGTTGACCGCGGGTATGCCCGCGGCCTGGAACCGGCTGAAGTCATCCTCCCCGGTGACGTCACCGGCCAGCACCGCTGGTCGCAACCCCTTCTTTTTCATCTCCACGGCCATCTTGGTGATCAGGAGGGTCTTCCCGGAACCTATGGAGCCCATGACGTCGAGGGACCGCACCCCGTGCGAGCGGAGATGGCGGAGATTGTCCTGTCCGAGCTTGCGGTTCTCGGCCAGCACGTCCGCCTCTATGCTGATATCAGAGACCTTGTGCACGAGCGTATGTATCGGGGGCGACCACTTAACCGTTTTCCCGTTCCCGATCGCCCCGGGCGAACGGAGGGAGCGGCGCGGGGCCGTAACTTGTGATGCACCAGCAGATCGAGTACAATGCATCCTGTCACACGCTCCGAAAGCATGTTTGGAGCCCTCCTTCCGAGCTCGGCAATATTTCCGGGAGGTTCCACCTTCCGGGGGTATCACTCTGTTAATATTATCAGATTTTAAAGCTTGAAATATGATTAAATAGTCAAAATCTATTCTCTTATTTAAATAAAGACAAATGTCCATCCATTTATGATTTTGGAGGTTCTAAACAATGACTTCGTCGGCTGCGGTGTGCTCATTCAACTGTTTTAGTCTGGGAAAGCGGACCACTGTGTTCTTGTGTGCCACGTTGCTCGCGCTCTCGTTCCTCCTATGCATGGGGGGCGTCGCGGCGGATTCGCACGAAGAGGCCGGGACAATAACCTCCGATACCATGTGGGTCGAGGGCGACACCTACAACATCACCGGCATGCTGTATGTTCAGGCCGGAGCTACCCTGACGATACCCCAGGACGTGACGGTACTGTTCGATGAGTATGCCGGGATCGTCGTAAACGGCACCCTGGTCGTGGCCGGCATCGATGGCCACCCCGTCATCTTCGACGGCAACCCTAGACCGACCTCCGGCCCGGATGGGTCCGTCTCCGAGAAGGTAATTTACCCTGGCTATTGGGACGGCATCAGGATCAACGGCGGCCAAACATCGATAAGCTTCGCCAACTTCAGGGCCGCCGCGGCGGCCGTCAACGCGACGGGTTCGGACGGCATCAGCGTGCTCAACTCCACGTTCATGGACGTCCCATACGCCATCGTGCTGTCCAGCTGTGACGATGCGGTCGTCAGCGGGAACACCATCGTGGGGCCCGATGCCCCCGCTCCAGGCACCTACCCCGTGCACCCGTACGTTCTCCGCGCTATCACCCTGCACAACTGCAGCGGTGCGGCAGTTAGCGAGAACACCATCACGAGGTCCGGCCCGTACGCCATATCCATGGACGGCACCGGCGGCACGCTCGGGGACATCACCATCGCCGGCAACATTATAGAGGCCAGCGACGGTTACGGCATCCGGATCTATGCCAACAGCGACGTTGGCAATGTCATCATATCGGACAACCGGGTCGGTAACAGTACTGGCATCGGCATGTTCATCTTCGCCTACAACTTCGGCGGCGTCACCATCGAAGGCAACTACGTATGGAACGGCACTTCGGGGGTCTATCTTTCCACTTCCGGCAGCTTCGACAGAATCGATGTCATCGGCAACGAGATCTGGAACAGCACCGGTGCGCCTGTTGACAGCTACGGCATTACCATCTTTGCCCCGGTCGGCCTGGGTGATGTCACCATATCAGGGAACTATATCTGGAACAACGTAGGAAACGGCACCGTAGTTAACGGCGGCGCCTTCGGAGACGTCATCATAGAGGGAAACATCGTCGAAAACAACCGTGGCAACGGCGTTATTTTCACCGGCAACGGGTTCGGCAGCGTAACGATCAATGGCAACATCGTGACCGGCAACGGCATCGGCGGCATCAAGAAGTACACTGGCTTCTACATGGAAGGGACCTACTGCGGCAACATCTCCGTTGCCGGCAACAACATCAGCGCCAACGGCTGGAACGGACTGGGCATTTGGTGCTTCGGCAATTTCAGCAAAATTGAGATCTTCGGGAACACCGCCAGCGACAACGGCAACGCGGGCATGGCCTTTTGGGGCTATGGGTATGGCAATGTGACCATAACTGGAAACACGGCCAGCAGAAATGGGAACGACGGCATATATGTCGGCGGCGGCGAAGAGATCGCCCCGAATACTTACCGGAACAACGGGTTCCGGGACGTCACCATAGCAGGCAATGTCCTTGACGGCAACGGCGGCGACGGCATCCAAGCGGGCCTCGGCAACTGGGGTTCAGGCTACTGCTACAATGGCGGCTTCGGAAAAGTCACCATCCTGGACAACAAGGTCCGGGGCAACCACTACAACGGCATCAAAGTGGGCGGGAATGAGTTCGACGGCATAATCATCATTAAGAACAATATCATCACCGGCAACGGCATCGGCGGCTCGTTTGCCGGCCTTTACGTCGAGGGCGGCACTCTCGGAGACATCAACATAACAGGGAACAATTTCAGCTCCAACAGCTATGACGGCATCGGCGTTCTTGCCATCGTTCTCGGCGATGTCCTCATCGATGGGAACACCGCCAACGGCAACGACGGTTGTGGGATAGCAGTCTTCACGAGTACTGGCACCATCGGCGATGTGATCCTCCGGGATAACAAGGTGCGGGGCAACGCCGATACGGGCATCTGTTTACAGGCCAACCTGGACATAGGCAGCATCACCGCCGCGCACAATACCGTGAGCGAGAACGACGACTATGGTATAGATTTCTACAGCACCTTCGGACGCATCGGGGACGTCACCCTGCTGGGCAATGTCATCGAGGACAACGGCGAGATCGGCATCAGGGTCGACAGCGGGATCGGCCTCGGAGACGTCATGGTCAGAGACAATGTCGTGACGGGCAACGACGAGGGGGGCATCTTCGTCCTTGCCTATAATGGCAGCATCGGGGACGTTGCCATCGAGGACAACGCCCTGAACGGCAACGGCGGCGCAGGGTTCCGCATTGGCGGGGGCGACATATTTGATTTGCAGTACGAGACCCAGGGCATCGGCGACATCATCATCCGGCACAACACCTTCCAGAACAGTACCGGGGACGGAGTGTACTTCGAAGGCGACGTCTTCGGCAATGTCACCGTACATGACAACACTGCCAGCAACAACTCTCGCTCCGGCATCCGCTTCCGCGGGAACGCCTCCGGCGACGTGTCGATCGAGAATAACAGGGTCGGGAACAACACCGTGTTCGGGATCGGCCTCAAATTCGATACTGTCGGTAACGTTGATATCCGGAACAATCAGGCCTGGAACAACTCCAACGCAGGCATTCGGTTCGAAGGCGACGTCTTCGGCAATGTCACCGTGGCGGACAACAAGATCTGGGACAGCAAGGGATATGGTGTCCAGTTTGCCGGCGGCACCTTCACCAACGTTACGGTCCGGCACAACACGGTGGAGAACAGCGAGAACCATGGCATATGGTTCGAGGGCAGCGAGTTCGGGAACGTGACCTTCCGCAGCAACACCGTCATGAACAGCGGCGATGACGGCATGCACATCGCGTCCAGCGGGGACATCCACAATGTCAAGGTCTTGGACAACATCATCGGCGGCAGCGCCGGCTATGGCATTTATCTCTCCGTTGACCTTGCCGTAGGCAATGTCACCGCCACCGGCAACATCGTGACCGAGAACGGCTACAACGGGATCCTCTTCACCATCTACTACGCCCATGAGGTGTTCATAGGGTCCAACCACTTCCACTCAAACGATGGCGGAGGCATCTTCGTCTCTTGCGGCCGTGTCGGGAACGCCACCGTATCGAACAACTGCGTGGCGGACTGCGCCTACGGGTCCGGCATCTTTTATTGGGCCGATAATACAGGGAACCTCACCGTCGTGAACAACATCGTAGAGGGCAACGGAGGCGACGGCGTCTGCGCGGGAGGGGCCTTCTACGGCGTCCTGATCGCTAGCAACGCAATCGAGAACAACGGCGATGACGGCATCGACCTGAATTTCGGCCGGGAAAGCACCGACCGCGTGATCATCGAGCGCAACGAGGTCAGGAACAACTGCCGTGGAGGCATAGCCGTCTATATCTCGGGCTATACCTCAGGCGGTAGCTACTTCTTCAGCATCATCGGCGAGATAGTCATCGCGAACAACATCCTGGAGAGCAACGGGGTCGAGGATTATGGCGGGGTAGGTTCAGGCATCCGCGTGTACGCATGGTTGGCGGGGATCGATTACCTGAACATCACCTGCAACGAGGTCATCGGCAGCCAGGATCGCGGCATATTCGTAGATATTTACGGTACGAACGAAACCTTCACCTACCGTTCTTACGTCGGGGGTCTGCTCATAAGGGGCAACACCGTCATGAACAGCGGCGATGACGGCATCGGGATATGGGCTGAACTCAGCAACATATGGGACCTGACCATTTGCAGCAACGTCATCTGCAGCAATGGGGGCGGCGGGATCCGCCTCGGCGGCGAGGACGCCTACCTCGACACTATCGCCATATGCGAAAATGAGATCAACGGCAGCGGCGATGACGGCATCGAGGCGAGCGGGTCCATATTCTCGCATAGCATCGCCATCGAGCGCAACATCGTGGAGAACAGCAATGGGGACGGCATTTGCATCGACGGCTCGGACGGATACCCTTCAAACGTCGTCATCGGCAACAATACCGTCCTGAGCAATCACGGCGACGGCATCTATGTCCTCTTCATCGAGCACCTCGACCTGTACAACGGAGAGATCAACAACAACCTCGGCTGGGGAGTGTATGCCTCTGACGTAAAGGAGGCGCACTGGTTCATCGATCTGTCCGCGATGGTCAGGAACAACGGCGTGCTGTTCAGCGGCGATGTCATAATCGACGGGACCATGTCGCTGAAGGGCGTGGAGCACTTCCTCGTCAACTACGAGAATGATAACGGAAGCATAACCGTGAACGAGGCCGGCACGCTGAACGTGCTTAACTCGAACATCGGCACCACTGCCGCGGGCCTGTCCTTCGGGAGCGACAGCGGCATCCTCGAAGGGTACCTCGGCTACTACGGCTTCGACGTCTACGGCGCCCTGGACCTCAACTCGGTCAAGGTAGGCTACGCCGTCGAGCTGTACCTCGGCCCCACTGCGGTGGCGAGCATCAGGAGTTCCTCGGTGTACTCGAACCTCGGCCACGGCATCATGATCGACGGGTGCGCGCCGATCATACTGGACAGCAGCTTTGCCAGCAATGGCGCCGCCGGAGTGTTCATCACTGGTGAGGGGGCCGATCCCCTGATCGTGGGCAATATGTTCATCATGAACCAGCACGGGATACTGGCGAACGATGCCGACCTGGGGAACGTGATAGGCAATATCTTCTTCATGAACGCCCTGGACGGCATCAGCGTCGTGAACACCGCCAGCGGGAACATCGTCGGCAACACCTTCCTGCTGAACAAGGTGGAGATATCGGTGGACGGCAGCACCGTGAGCATAACCGGCAACAGGATCGGGTACTCGCCGTCGTTCGACATGTACGCGATCTTCAGCGCCATGACCCTTCTCGGGTACCCGGAGCACGGCAATGTACTGCTATACTCGGGCAGCGCGGAAATGATCTATGACCTGATGACCAGCCACGTGGGCATCAGCATGACCGATTCCACCGTGACCACGAGCGGCAACAGCTACGGGATGCTGGTCACCGCCATCAGCGCGACCGGCTCGGTGCTCTACTTCGGCGATGATATACTGCTCCCGAGCGATCCGAACGAGATGGTCAAGGTGCCGTACTATTCCATGGACAACAGCCCGATAGCGAGGGCGGCGATCAATCTCTGGACCTTTGGGAACGCTTCGCTTCCCTTGGCCATAAAGAACGGCATCTCCGCCGCTGGCTCGGAGGTGCACGTCTCCGGCAGCACGATACAGGTGCTGAACATCGCCATCTTCCTCGATACTTCTCGAGCGACCATCACAGACAGCAGCCTCTCCGCCTCCGGCGTCGGTCTCTTCCTGTTCCGCGCCTCCGCCGCAACGGTGGACGGCTCCGACATCGGCACCGTGCAGCAGGATGCCACCTCCTCCGTTTCGCACCTGTGGGGCGTCATCTGTGGGATCATCAAGGACGAGGGAGGCAGCCCTATCGCCGGTGCGACCGTCGAGCTGAGCGATGGAAGGACGGCCACCACCGACGCGAACGGCCATTTCGAGTTCGATGAGATCGCTTCTGGGACGTACACCCTGACGGTCACCAAGGACGGCTACAAGGTCTTATCGCAGAACCTTTCCGCCGCGGTGGGCGAGGGCAGGGACCTGGGGACCCTGAGCCTGCAGGCCCTGGGGAAGGCTGGCGGCGACACCCCGCTAGGCCTCGGCATCCTGGCGGTGGTCATTGCGGCCGGGGTGCTCGGCGTGGCCCTGTACAGCAGGAAGCGGCAGAACTGAGGCTGGCACCTCGGTTCTAAACTCTTTCCCTCCTTATTTTGTTCTGGATGCGGCGCCGGTGATAGCTGGAACGCCATCGACTCCCTCTCGCTCGTTCTTCCTGATAACGGCTAAATACCCGCCGCTGACAACAGCATCATTCGTCTGACGATGCTCTGGATGCCAGGGGAGGTTCGGTCATATGATGGCTGGTGATCCAGCGGACGCGCTGAAGGCCGCCAAGGTCAAATGGGCATTGGCATCCGCACTGATCCTGTTGCTGGTATCATCACTGTTTTTGTGTTCGGGCGATGCCGGAGCGGAAGGGCACGAGGCGGACGAGGATCCCTCGGCGCCGGCATCGGAGTGGGACGTGGACGACGCCGCCAGGCCATACGTGATATTGGGCACCATAGCGCTCTGCGCGCTGGGAGCGCTGGCGATATCCCTGCACACCAGGAAGGAGAAGCGCGGCTGAGCCCTCGCCGCGTTCCAAACCCTCCCGTCACTAACGTCCTGCTCCCTATCTTCATGCATCTCAACGTCGGCGGCCAGGGACGACAAACAACAATTAAATGTTGAACGCCATCTCACGCTCAGTGCGTTCCAATGAGCTACTCATCTCACGTCAATGATCTGCTGAAGCGCCTGGGCGCCGCGGAGGGCGACCTGCTCAACATCAAGAGCGAGGGCCGCGAGCACAACGGCACCCTGATGCCCCATCATGAGTTCAGTCATCCCGACGTCGTGGTCCTCAAGCTGAAGAGCGGCTATAACGTGGGCATCAAGATCACCCCGTCCTCGGAGGTATCCGTGGTCCGCAAGGGCGAGGCGAGGGAGAAGAAGCCCCGCCCCCAGGCCGGGGGGAAAGGCAAGAAGGAGGTGGCGGTGCTCGGGACCGGAGGCACGATAGCGAGCTACGTGGACTACCGCACCGGCGCGGTCCACCCCGCCCTGGCCGCCGGCGACCTGGTGGCCGCGGTCCCCGAGATCGCGGACATATGCGACGTCAAGGCGGAAGTGCTGTTCTCCATCTTCTCGGAGAACATGTCGGTGGACCGGTGGCAGGCGCTGGCGGGGGCGGTCGCCGACCGCATCAACGCCGGCGCGGAGGGGTGCATCATCCCCCACGGCACCGACACCCTGGGATACACTTCCGCGGCGCTCTCGTTCATGCTCGAGGACCTGACCAGGCCGGTGGTGCTGGTGGGAGCTCAGCGCTCCTCGGACCGCCCCTCCTCGGACGCCTACACCAACCTGCTGTCGGCGGCGCGATTCATTGTCGACTCTGACGCCGCAGAAGTGGTGGCGCTGATGCACGACTCGCCCTCGGACCTCAGCGCGGCGGTGCACCGCGGCACCAGGGTCAGGAAGATGCACACCTCTCGAAGGGACGCCTTCCGCAGCATCAACTCCCGCCCCCTGGCCAGGGTCGACTTCGAGGGTGGCATAGTGCCCATCTCCCCATACCGCAAGAAATCCTCCGGGAAGGTAGCGGCGAGGACGGAGATGGAGACCAATGTCGCGCTGCTGCAGTTCTATCCTGGCATGAGCCCCTCCCTGTTCGAGGGCGTGCTGTCGAAGAGCAGGGGAGCGGTGTTCGCCGGCTCCGGCCTCGGCCACGTGTCCTCGGACATGGTGAAGGCCATCGCCAAGGCCGTAAAGGGAGGCACGGCCGTGGTCATGACCTCCCAGTGCCTGAGCGGGAGGGTGAACTTGAACGTCTACGACACCGGCAGGGACCTCATTTCCGCCGGCGCCATCCCTGGGGAGGACATGCTGCCGGAGACCGCGTACGTGAAGCTGATGTGGGTGTTGGGGCAAACGAACGACGGCAAGAAGGTGAGGGAGCTGATGTGCTCGGACCTGAGAGGCGAGATATCCGACAGGAGGGAGCTCGATGAGTGAGCAGCACGAAGTGATATGCGGGCTGGAGATACACCAGCAGCTCGACACCAAGAAGCTGTTCTGCGACTGCGCCACCGCGCTGGTGGAGGAAGAGGGCATGACCTTCTTCCGGCGGCTGAGGCCCACGCAGTCCGAATTAGGCGAGATAGACCGCGCCGCGCTCGCGCAGGCGGAGAGGAAGATGAGGTTCCGCTATCAGGCGCCTCCGGGGTCCTCCTGCCTGGTGGATGCCGACGAGGAACCGCCCCACCGCGCCAACGCCGACGCCCTGGACATCGTTCTTACCGTCGCCGCCATGATGCAGGCCCGCCCGGTCGACGAGGTCCACTTCATGCGCAAGATCGTCATCGACGGCTCCAACACCACCGGCTTCCAGAGGACCGCCATGGTGGCCATGGACGGCTTCATCGAGATCAACGGGCGCAAGATATCGGTGCCCACCTTCTGCCTGGAGGAGGATGCCGCCCGCAAGGTCGACACCAAGGCCGGTGAGGTCACCTACCGCCTGGATCGCCTGGGCATACCTCTGATCGAGGTCGCCACCGGCCCCGAGCTCCACTCCGCGGAGGAGGTCAAGGAGGCCGCGTTGCGCCTCGGCTCCATAATGCGCGCCACCCGCCGGGTCAAGAGGGGCATCGGAACCATCAGGGAGGACCTCAACATCTCCATTCCCGGGGGGGCCAGGGTCGAGATCAAGGGAGTGCAGGAACTCCGCCTTCTTCCTACCTACGTGGAGAAGGAAGTGGAGCGGCAGCGGTCGCTGCTGCAGATCAAGGACATCCTGCTGAAGCGCGGGACCGCGCCCGCCGCCGTGGAGGTGAAGGACCTCACTGAGATGTTCTCCTCTTCCTCCTCCAAGGTAATATCCGGCGCCCTGAAGAAGGGCGGCAAGGTGTTGGGCGTGCGCCTTCCGGGCTTCGCCGGCGTTCTTCGCTCGCCTGACGCCAAGCTCCGCCTGGGCGCGGAGATGGCCCAGCGCGCCCGCGCCAAGGGCGTGGCCGGCATATTCCATTCGGACGAGCTGCCCAACTACGGCATCGATCAAGAGTATGTGGACAAGGTCCGCGATGCCTTGGAGATCAGGCCCGAGGACGCCTTCGTGCTGTGCGCCGATGATACCAGGAAGGCCCAGGCCGCGCTGGGCGCGGCGGTGCTGAGAGCGAACGAGGCGCTGGAAGGAGTGCCCGAGGAAACGAGGGACCCCCAGCCGGACGGCTCCAGCTCCTACTCCCGCCCGCTCCCCGGGGCGGCCAGGATGTATCCCGAGACCGATGTCCCGCCGATCACCCTGGACGCCGGACGCCTGGAACGCATCGCCTCCAAGCTCCCGGAGCTGCCGGAGGCCCGCACCGCCCGCATCGCCTCGACCTACGGCGTCCATGAGCAGCAGGCCCGCCAGCTCGTCCGCGAGGGGTGGGACGACCTGTTCGAGGAGGTCGCCACGTCCAAGGACCTGGCGGCCACGGCGGCCCGTACCTTCCTGTCCACCCTGCCCGAGCTGGAGAGGACCGGGGTGGACCTGGCCAAGATCAGCGAAGGCTCTCTCCGCGAGGTGTTCCTCTCCCTCTCTGAAGGCCACTTCGCCAAGGAGGCGGTGCCGGACATCCTCCGCCATATCGCCCAGGGCAAGAAGGTGGAGGAGGCGGTGAAGGAGCTGGGCCTCTCGATGGTCAGCGCTGACGAGGCCTCGGCGGTCGTGGCGCGCATCGTCAAGGAGCGCGAGGCTTTCGTCCGGGAGAAGGAGCTGGGCGCGGTGGGACCGCTCATGGGCGTGGTCATGACCGAGCTGCGGGGCAAGCTGGACGGGAAGGCGTCCAGCGAGCTGCTCAAGAAGGAGATCCGGAAGCTTCTGGGGCAGAGCTGACAGCGCCCCGGAACGGTTTTCCTTCCTTTTCCCGACATTTTCCTCATCGGGGGCCGCTCTCCCCGCTCCCGGTGCCAATAATGTTTTTCAAGCTTCCGTTGCCATAGTTAGCTCTCTGCCCAGGACGGCGGGAGCCCGTCCTGGGCCACCGCGTGCGGGGAAGAAGGTGGCGGCGATGGACAGGGACCTGGATGGGGCCGGCTACGCGGCGGGGGTGAAGCGGGTGACGTGGCCCTACGTCATTTCCATCCTGGGCGGCCTGCTCATCCTCATCGAGGGGGTGGTGGTCGCCGTGGTGAGCCCCTTTATCGCCACCGAGGGGGGCATCGGGCCCGATGCCCTCCTGTTCGGCGTGGCCGTCATAGTGCAGGGCCTCATCATCATCTGGGCGGGCTGGGGCCTTCGCAGGTTCCCGAACCGGCACGTCGTTTTGGGAGTGGTGATAGTGGTCCTCTCGATGGTCTCCATGCTTCTGGCCGGCGGCGGCTTCATCATCGGCTCGGTGCTGGGGATCGTCGGCGGAGGCTGGGCCATGATGTCGTTCGAGCCGACCGCCAAGAACGAGTGGGGGGAGTGAAGCGGCCCCTGCGGGGGATGAGCTAAGCATCCCTGCGGAGCGGACCGCCATCGCCACGCCCCCGGCCGCGGCGTACGTGCTCATGCTGCTCGCCGGAGTGCTGGTGATCATCAACGGCATGATGTCCATCGCGGTGGGGCGGTCCCTCGACGTTGCAATCTTCGAGGCGGGGGCGCTCGTCGGCGTGGCCGGTGTGCTCATGGGGGCGGGAATGCTCCTCGCGGCGTCGCGGCTGAACTCGAGGCCGGCCGAGCACGTGCGCCTGGGCGCGGCGGTGATAGTCCTCTCCCTCGCCAGCCTGGTGCTGGCGGGAGGAGGGTTCATCATCGGCTCGGCCATGGGCGTCGGCGGGGGGATCCTGGCCATCGTCTGGAGAGTGTGATCAGGGAGCGATCTCCTCCACCCATAGCTCCTCGAAGAAGACGCGCCGGGTGCCCACCCTCCGGCGGGGGAACGGCGCGAGAGCGCGGTCAAGGGATTCGGTCTCCATCTCCGATGACAGCAGCAGGAGGACCTTGCCGTTCGGCCGCAGGCGCTCCGGCGCCCCCTCGAGGAATCGGGCCAGTACCTCGACCCCGGTCCTCCCCCCGGCCCACGCCAGCTCCAGATCGCCTTCTTCCTCCACCGCCAGGTACGGGGGGTTGAACAGGATCAGGTCAAAGCGGCCGCGGACGCCGGAGAAGAGATCGGACAGGACCACCTTTCCCGGGAGGCGGTTCCGTTCGAGGTTGCGCCTGGTGCACTCGGCCGCCTTGGGATTGATGTCCGCGGCGGTGAGGCAGGCGCCGGCCGAGGCCACGTGGCAGCTGATGAGCCCGGTGCCGCATCCCATTTCCAGGACCTCCATGCCGCGGACGTCGCCGATGCAGTCCAGCAGGAGGAAGGTGTCCTCTGCCGGAGGGTACACCCCCTCGCACTCCGTTATGTCGATGCCCGCGTCGTACTTCATGTCCGCACCGAGCTCACGGCGGGCCTGCATTTATCCTTTTGGCCGCCTCGACCGCATCAACGGCCGACCACGCCAGCAAGCCCAGCCAGGGCACCATGAACATGGCCGTGACCAGGACGGTCCCGAAGAAAATATCAGCATTGCCGGGGTCGAGCAGGACGTACAGGGCGACATAAGACATGGTCCCCAGGAACCCGCCCGCCACAAAGAATATGATGCCCTTGAGCCAGCGGCGGGTATAGAACTGGCCCATGCCCATGAACAGGAGGAGCCCCGGCACCAGCGCCAGGAACATCGCCAGGCGGGGGTTCTTCCGGTCCATCCCCTGCACCGGCGCCACCTGGTACGGCGTGGCGGGCCGCGGCGCCCATTGGCCAGGCGGCGGGACCGGCGCGGGAGCCGGGACGGGATGGGCATGCTCACGGCGCAGCATCCCTTGGTGCTCTGTCTCAGGGCCGGGAAATGGGGAGTACCCGGCGGGACCGGCAGCAGGGGAAGGGCCCGGGGCGGGGCCGGATCGGAACAGCTCCCTCGCTCCCGCCGGCCGGTCCTCGAACCGGTGCCCGCAGGACGGGCAGAACCGGGCGAAGGACGCGGTCCCGGTGCCGCAGGTGGGGCAGCGCTTCTCGGCCGAGGCATTTCCGTCCGTAGCGCGGACCGGCGCTTTTTTGGCATATTCTATCTGCCATGGGGCGGCCCCATCGCCGGCCTCGACCTTCCATCCCTTCAGGCCACTATCCTCCAGGCTATCCCTCAGGCGCGGCCTATCGAAATGTACGCACATAAAGATGCTCTCGCCCATAAGTCGAACGGTCCGGCAAAAATAAGATAACCCCCTCCGGTCATGCGCCCCCGAAATGGACCCTTACTCCCTCGTGATAATCGGCATAATCGTGGTCATACTGGCGCTGGGGACCAGGAAAAGGTTCGACCTGGTCTACCTGCTGGTCCTGGGGAACCTGGCCATATTGTTCGTGGACATAATCTCCCCCGCCGCCAAGTTAGACCTGGCCTTCCGGCCGGGATATCTCAGCACCGGGGAGAACCTCTACACGCTGTTCACTCAGATGTTCGTCCACGCCGGCTTCGTGCACGTGCTGGGCAATATGCTGTTCCTGTTCCTCCTGGGGATCCCCCTGGAGCAGCGCATCGGGAAGAAGCGCTTCGCCCTGGTGTACTTCGCCGCAGGCATCGCCGGCGCGCTCATGGCAGCGGTGGTGCGCTGGGATACCCCCTGGGTATACGTCCTCGGCGCGTCGGGCGCCATCTCCGGCCTGGTAGGCGCCCTTCTGGTGCTGTACCCGAGGGACGAGATCCCCATGATGCTCGGCCCCATACTCCTGCCCAAGGTGCCGGTATGGGCCGGGGCCATATCTTGGCTGGTGTTCGCGGTCCTGTTCGCCGCCATCGGCGGCGGCAACGTGGCCTGGGAAGCCCACGTCGGCGGCCTCCTGGCGGGCCTGGCCATCGGCCTGGTCATAGGGAGAGGGGTGCAGGAGCAGCGGGCCCGGGAAAGGGCCCCAGTGGACTACTCCAAGCTGGAGCCTCTGGCCACCACCGCCGCGCTGCGGAACGCGCTGGAGACCATCAAGACCGAGAAGCAGCCGGACATCCGCAGGGCCTGGCTGGAGTACTTCGCCGATCACGCCACCTGCCCCAACTGCAAGGATGGGAAGCTGAAGTACAAGGGCAACAAGATCGTGTGCCCCTGCCACTTCGAGATGGAGATCCGATGAACGCGGTCAGCAAGGTCATCTTCCCCGGCGTCCTGCGCAACAAGAACGGGGTGCTGGTGGAGGCGCACTCCACCTCCACGCTGGTCACCAGCGAGGACCACATCATCGTGGTGGATACTTCCAGCCCGCAGTTCCGGCCCCTGCTGCTGGACGGACTGAGGCGGCTGGGCGTCGACCCGCTCAAAGTGGACATGGTCGTCAACACCCATCTCCATCACGATCACTGCTCCAACAACGATCTCTTCCCCAATGCCACGTTCTACGCGCGCGTCGAGGAAGATCCCAGCCCCGGCATGCAGGCGGTGAGGGAGGACACCGACCTATGCCTGGACGTCCGCCTGGTGCACACCCCCGGCCATACCAGGGGCTCCATGAGCGTGGTGGTGAGGGCCCCCGACGGCGTGCACGTGGTGGCCGGGGACGCCGTCCCCACCCGGGAGAACTTCGAGCAGTGGGTCCCGCCCATGATCAGGTTCGATGAGTCCGTGGCCCTGGACAGCATGCGCCGCATCGCTGACATGGCCGCGGTCATCGTGCCCGGGCACGGGCCCGCCTTCAGGACCTACGGGGAGAAGCGATAATTTTATCCGCAAGTAAGGCACATGGTTTGGGCGGATTCAGATGTCTGTACCAAACGCGCTTTACCTGGACTGCCCCTCCTGCGGGGAGCATGCTGTGCACGAGGTCCTGAAAGGCAAGATAGGCAAGAAGCAGGAGGTCTTGGAGGCCACGGTGAAGTGCCAGGAATGCGGGCACACCTACTCCACGGTGGTCCGCGAGCCGGAAATGCTCAAGATTCCCATAATCGTGTCCGAGCTCGGCAGCTCTAAGAAGAGCGAGATCGAGCTGGAGGCGGGGGAGCGGGTCAGCGTCAACGACGAACTGTTCCTGGGAGAGGGCCATCTTCTTGTAACGGCGATAGAGAGCGACGGCAGGAGGGTGGAGAGCTGCGACACCGCGAACATCTCCACCATCTGGGCCAAGAAGTTCGATAAGGTCATCGTGAAGATATCGGTCAACAAGCACACCCGGACCATCCCGACGCAGATAGAGGCGATGCCAGACGAGGAGTTCTACGTGGGCGACCTGATGAAGGTAGGGAACGAGGACGTGGTGATCCACAACATCAAGTCCAGGGAAGGCACCGTCCGCCGGGGCAGCGTGCCGGCCCGCGATATAGTACGGATCTACACCAAAGCGGTGAGGACCACCAACGCCTGAGGAAGCGATGCATGAGGACGAGCGGGGCCAGCTGATAGAGAGGTTGCGGCGCTACGGGTACGTGACGGACCGGAAGGTCCTGGAGGCCATGGGTTCGGTACCCCGGGAGGAGTTCCTCCCCGCTGACCAGAGGAGGCTAGCTTACCAGGACACCCCCCTGAGCATCGGGAAGGGGCAGACCATCTCGGCGCCGCACATGGTGGGCATGATGCTCGACGCTCTGGAGCTGAGGCCGGGGATGAAGGTCCTGGAGATCGGGACCGGCTCCGGCTACCACGCCTCGCTGATGGGGTACCTGGTCCGTCCGAACGGGAGGGTGTATACTGTCGAGAGGATCGAGGAGCTCGGCACGAGCGCCCGGGGGACCCTGGAGAGGCTGGGCTTCGGCGACGTGGTGGAGGTTGTCATCGCCGACGGCACCGAGGGGCTGAAGGAGCACGCGCCGTACGACCGCATACTGGTGACCGCGGCCGCGCCGTCGGTCCCCCAACCGCTCAAGGAGCAGTTAGCCGACGGGGGGCGGTTGCTGCTGCCTCTGGGCACCAGGGCCATGCAGGAGCTGGTGATGGTGACCCGGCATGGGGACGAGTACCGCCGGCAGGAGCTGGGCGGGGTGATGTTCGTGCCCCTCATCGGGAAGCACGGCTACCGTGATTGAGCAGCGGGGGCAGCACATCCCGCAGGTCCCGGGAGCGCAGCACCACGTTCGCTCTCTTCTCCACCAGGTCATCGATGGGATTGAAAGCTATGGACAGGCCGGACCCCGCGAACATGGACACGTCCACGAAGCTGTTGCCGATGGCCGCGGTCCGCTCCTCCGGCGCCCCGTACAAAGCCTGGAACCGCTGCAAGGCCCTCCTCTTGTTCGACAGCTCCACCCGCAGCACGCCGTTGCCGGTGAGCCGTCCCTGCGGGTCGCATTCCAGGCTGTTGGCCATGAAGTCGTCGAAGCCGAACTCCTCCGCGATGCGCCGGGCGGCCATGTCCAGCCCGCCGCTGATGATGACGCACTTGGTGCCCTGGCGCCGCAGGGTGCTGACGGTCTCGGCGATCCCGGCGACGATCGGCACCGGCCTCAGGATCTCGTCGATGTCCATCATGCAGAGGCCGTCCTTCTTCCTCATCCACAGCGCGATGTCCCGGCGCATGAACTCCAGGTCGTCGATGCGGCCTTCTATGTAGTCGTCGAGGGAGACCTCGTTGCTCACCTTGAAGTGCTCGTGCACCCAGGTCCACGAGCTGGCAAAATCGACCAGCACGCCGTCCATGTCGAAGGCCACCAGGTCGAAGGCGCGTTCCATGGCCTGGAGCAAAATCAAAACATTATATAGTGCCTTCGGCTGTTGCTTTCGCGATGATAGTCATACTGGGCGTGGGCCACGTCTTCGACATCGCCTCGGAAGTGCGGCGCATAATCGAGGAGGAGCGCCCCGACGTGGTGGGCGTGGAGCTCGATCCCGCCAGGTACCACGCCCTCCTCCACCCCGGAGGACAGACCAACGCCCCCCTGACCTATCGCCTCCTGGCGGCGTTCCAGAAGCGGCTGGCCGGACAGTACGGAAGCGAGGCCGGCGCGGAGATGCTGGAGGCCGCCAAGGCCGCCAAGGACATCGGGGCGGACCTGCTGTTCATCGACGCGGACGCCAGCAAGCTGTTCCAGAGGATGTACCGCGAGATGCCCTTCGCCGAGAAGGTCAAACTGGGCCTGTCGGCCTTCACCTCCCTCTTCGTCAGCTCCAAGAAGGTGGAGAAGGAGCTGGAGAACTACCAGGAGAACGAGGGCACCTATATGGACCAGATGGGGGGCCAGTTCCCCACGCTGAAGCGCGTCCTGGTGGACGAGCGGAACGAGCTGATGACCAAGCGGATCAACAGCGCCGCCTCCCGGTACCCCACCGTCCTGGCGGTGGTCGGGGACGGCCACGTGGACGGCATAATGCGCCTGCTGGACCGGGACGACGTCAGGGTGTACCGTCTGCGGGACATCCGCGAGAAAGGGCGGGGCTCCCAGGCCAAGAGCGTGGAGAACAACTCCCAGGCATCCTTCCACTACGAGTACTGAACGTGGATGCTATCCTTTTTAGTGCCGTCCCCCATTCCCTTGTCGTGCGCGTCACCCTTCTCTCATACACCAAGGACGCGGAGCGGCTGTGCGCCGCCGCGGCCCACTCCTGCTATTCCGAGAAGCCGGCCAGCGAGCTGATGGACGAGTGGACGGAGAAGAAGGGGGAGCGGTGGCTCGGCTCTCCTCTGGACAGCGGCCACCATTCGGTCATCGAGCACGCCAACTATACTTTCTCCATCGAGGGGGTGTCTCGCGCGACCACTCATCAGCTCGTTCGCCATAGGCTCGCCTCATTCTCTCAGCAGTCCCAGCGCTACGTGGACATGAAGAACGCTGAGTACGTGGTGCCGGAGAGCATCGCCGCCGATCCCGAGCTCGAAAAGCGGTTCCGCGCCCTGATGGACAAGATCTGGGAGGAGTACCGGGCTCTGAGCGAGAAGGTCCCGGTAGAGGATGCCAGATACGTTCTGCCCAATGCCTGCACCACCAACATCACCGTGACAATGAACGCCCGAGAGCTGTGGCACTTCTTCGAGCTCAGAACCTGCCGCCGCGCCCAAGATGAGATACGCGCCGTGGCCGATGAGATGCTCCGCCTGGCCCAGGAGGCGTCCCCGTTCATCTTCAAGAGGGCCGGGCCTCCGTGCATATCGAAGGGCAAGTGCTCGGAGGGCAGGATGTCCTGCGGGAAGCCCCGCACCGAGCTGAAGAGGGCTTAGGTCCTCTTCCTCTTGTCGGCGGGGTCCTCCGGCTCGATCTTGTACCTCGATGCTATCACCATCGACACCACCGACATCAGTGTGATCACCCCGAGCAGGGAGGCCACGCTGTTCAGGGGGGTGTAGTGCGGCAGGTTGTTGCTCACCGTCAGCTTCAGCAGCCCGATCCACGGGATCTCCGCCACTGCCTTCCCCAGGATCCACTCGTCCTTGATGGGCTCCGGCACGTCGG
Source organism: Methanomassiliicoccus luminyensis B10 (assembly GCF_000308215.1). NCBI lineage: Archaea > Methanobacteriati > Thermoplasmatota > Thermoplasmata > Methanomassiliicoccales > Methanomassiliicoccaceae > Methanomassiliicoccus > Methanomassiliicoccus luminyensis. The sequence continues at coordinate 30,981 of NZ_CAJE01000020.1, read as the reverse complement.
ACAGGGAGGTCTGGTCCACCGCCCCGGTGCGCTCGCCGCCTCGAGCGTACCAATTATTGTCCCCCATGGTCAGGAAACCCCCGTGGGGCTCGTCGTCCATGTTCCTGAGTATCTGCCACAGGTCGATGTGGACGTCCACCCCGGCATAGCCGATGTCGCGGATGGTCACCGTCTCCTGCAGGTTCCACCACTCGTTCCCTCTTCCCTCTGCCTCCCACCGGTCCGGCGGCAGGCCGGCCAGCTCGGGGATGTCGAACCCGCCGCTGGCGTTATACTCGATCTTGACCAGGGCCCGGTGGATTATGGGCATGGGAGCCTGAGGGGTCTGGAACACGATAACGTCGCCCAGCTCCCCGAAGCTCCGGTGGTCGAGGGGCTCCGAGGCAAGGTAGCTCCTCACCTCCTGCTCGCCGCGGCCGATGACCACCATGTCCCCGGTGTCCAGCACCCCCAGGGCGCTGAGGTCATCGTCGTGCTGCATGCTCCTCGATTCTATGACCATCGGCGGGGCCAGCATCCCGTTGGACAGCAGCAGCGCCGACAGGACCACCATGGCTCCGACCAGCGTCCCGGCCACTATTAGCCCCCTGGACCTCCCCCGGCGCTTCCCCCCACCCCTCTCCTCGCCTCGTACTTCCACCTTCTTTTCTACGCATCGGCCAGCACATAAAACCGACGCCTCCCTCGGACGTCTGGGCGGCAAGGGGGCCTAGGGAAGAGGATTTATATATCCTTTCAAACTTAACCGGCTAGTTGCATTAGGTGTCAATATGGGAAATATCAGACCCACTTACATCAAGAGGATCGCACTTGACCTCGTTAAGCAGTACCCCACCGTCTTCAACGACGATTTCGAGAACAACAAGGCCCTGGTCTCCAAGTTGACCAACGTAGAGTCGATCACCATGAGAAACCGCATCGCCGGCTACGTCACCAGGTACTGGCAGCACATGGAAACCTGAACCGGTACGGTATCTATTCTAGCTCCATGGTTAGGCCGGCCTCATGGCCCTTGCCATCGAGGTCAGGTCCTTCTTCCGGTTGTTCTCTAGCAAGAAGGAAACCGTTGCCCTGAGCGGCATCGATCTGCGTGTCAAGGGGGCGGAGCCGTTCGGACTTTTCGGGCCGAACGGGCGGGCAAGGCCGTTCATTCCGCTGCGCCGACCGCCTGGCCCGGAGGGAAGGCAAGATTGACATGACCGCCACGTACTGATCAGCGGTACGCTTCCCAACCGCACTTGCACTTCTCGGGGGCGAGGCCGCAGGCGAAGCAGCGGGGGCCTTGGCTATCGTCGTGCTGCAACTCCGGCCCGTTCTCTGCATGCTCGGCGGGGAGCATATGCTCCTTGACCTCCTGGAAGTTCTGGGAGAGGTCGTCCATGATCTTCTCGAAGCACAGCGGGCACACGCAGGTGGAGCGTGCTGGTCTCTCTTTCTCCCCGACCCTGACGAACATCAGGTCCTTCTCGATGGCCCCGCCGCAACGGTGGCACTTCCGCTTCCTGTGCGCCTGCTCGATCCACATGCTTAGGTCTTTCACTGCGCCTGCCTCGTCACATCACCGCCGCCGTGGTTAAGGAGATTTTGTGTCTAATTATTCGGAATGATAATAGATTGGCCAGATGTCGTACGATGACGGACGCGGGACCCCTTCCGGCGTCGCGGGAGCGACATCAGCCGATGCTCGCCCACACGATCAGGCCGAACAGCCACAGGACCACTATATGCAGCAGGACGCGCTCGTTGATTCTTCCCTTGTTGACGACCAGGCCGAGGCTGGCAAAGCCAAGGCCTCCCACGCAAAGCCCCAGCGAGTTAAGATGGATCACGTGGCCCAGAAGGCGGGCGATGGGGATGAGGGAGATGAAGTAGAGTATCCCTCCGAGAGCAAAGAAGAGCTCGTCCAGGGTCTTCGGGAACTTGCGCCGGGCCATGAGGGGGCCGAACGGGGAGCCGGGTTAAAGCTATTGGTAGGAGGGGACCGCATTTTGAACATCAGAGAGGATAGGAAGGACGGACCGGGCTTTCATTCATTGATGTAGTCAAAGCGATACTTCGACCCGTCCAGGTAGTCCTGCACCAGCTCGAATCCCAGCCACTTCCGCTTGAGGTCCTCGGCGGTCCTGCCGGTGACGTTGCTCCCACAGAACGGGTCCAGAACCACGTCTCCAGGGTCGGTCAGGAACTTGATGAAGAATCCAGGTAGATCTGAGGGAAACCTCGCGGGATGGGGGTCCAGGCCGAACTCACTGCATTTCTTCAGATAGTCGCCGTTCGAATCATTGTTGCCCATTTGTAGCACGTTCGGCGGGATGGAGCCGCCATGGTCTTTCTGGAACCCATTGGTGATGTTGTGGCCTGACGGCCGCTTCTTGGCCCGGTAGCCGTTTTCGATGAGCCGGAGCTGGTCCGGGCTGTAGGGTTGGAGGACCTTGCGGTTATCAGCTTTCGGCCGTTCGGTCTTGGACAGCCACCATACGTACTCCACGGAATCCTTCACTCTGATCCTCTGTACCGTGACCCATTCCGCGGGAGCAGGCAGCTTGGCCGGGTTATACCAGAAGAACTCCTGAGCCAGTTTGAACTTCTTGGTCAGGTTGAGCAATAGCTCGAATTGATAGAGGGATCGTGTAGGCGAGCCCTTGTTCCAGCACCCACCGATATTGAGGACGAAGCTGCCGGTTGGCTTCAGAACCCTGAAGATTTCATCTGAGAATGTCAGGAACCATCTGGTATATTCCTCTGCATCCACGTTCCCGTACTTCTTCTTGAACACTAGGGCGTACGGGGGCGAGGTGACCACAAGATCTATCGAATCGTCCGGCACGAGCTTGAGCAGTTCTGAAGAGTCGCCTAGATATGTGGCTCCCAGGTCGGTATGGTAATAAGCATCCCGTCCGGGCACGAGCTCGGCGACGGGGTTCGTCGACTCCAGGGGCAGAGGCTCTATGCGCATGCCTACCTCTCCCTGTGGTTGTTGTTCAGCATTCGGTCCTTGGCGATAGTGGACACGAACGATTTCTCTGCGAGCCACGCAAGCACGATGTTTCTCACGATCTCGGCATCCCCTTCTCCGAACTCTCCTCGAAGGTTCTCGATCATGGACCACTGGTCCTGGGTGAACACGACCTGCACTCTCTTTCTGGACATTTTGTTCCCCTACTCTTTAACGACACATATGGGACACAGTTCAGCTACGCTTGCTTAAGATGGCATTCTGGTTAATGAATTTAATCACTACCCTCACGGAACGTCGGACCTAATGCCCTCATCTCTTGCTGATAAATACAATCTCACCCCGGAAGAGGTCCTAAAGATCATCGAAGACAACCCACGTTGCGAACAGATGGTGAAGGGGTTCGTGGCCGAGTATCACTTGGAGAAGATTCTCAAGGTCCTCAAGTCAAAGGGCATCATCCTCGATTTTCACGGGCCAGTCAAGGATAAGGATCCAGACTTCACTTTGGTTACTAAGAACGGTACGTTGCTCATGGAGTGCAAGATGTTCAGGAGCAACAAGAAGGGCTACGAGGTCGACTTCCAAAAGACCCGCAATGCCCAGGATGACAAGCTATCGCGCTTTTATCGAAGGTCTAGCTTTGATATATTGGCCGCTTGCACCTACAACAAGAACGAGAGGTGGGACTTCCGCTTCATCCGGACAAAAGACCTTCCACTGGACGTAAGTGCCGGGGAGGACTGTTTGAAGAAAGTGGTGCGTTGCGAGGAGGGCGACTGTCGTTGGTCAGACTCTTTGGAAAATCTGCTGATTTCGGATACGTCTTCTGCTGAAAGTGGAAGTACAATCGTATCTCCTCCACTTTCATCGACACTGCAAACGTCACCTAACAATGTTGTTCAGCAAGGATTCTCATCCTAATGGGATCCGGAACTCAGCTCATAGCCCAAGAAATGCCTGCATCGAGGTCTGCCTTAGAAAAAAGCTGGCCATCTCACCATCGCAGAAAACGCGACGGAAAAAGAGTTATATGGAGACAATATACAGGAAGATTGCCCGAGTGGGGTAGCTTGGATATCCTAAGAGATTGCGGATCTTTAGACCCGGGTTCGAATCCCGGCTCGGGCGCATCTCCCCACATCCTTCTGAACTCAGCGCTTAAGCATGAATAAGTGGATTCATGGCCACGTTATCAGGGATGCCCCCGAGATCTGGGGACCTTCTGAGCTCCACTCAATGCGCGTATTGCGCCATGCCTTCGATCCTCAGGCCCTCGGTCTCCGCGATCACCACATCCCCGGGGGGCAGTATCCTCGATATCTCCTCCTCCGGGACCTCGAACGCCTTGGCCAGCTGCGACGACGCCTTGCTGCGCTCAGACTTCCCCGGAACGATGATAGCGTACTTGACCGAACGCTCTTCTATGCTGGACACCGGCCCGCACATGATCTTCCGCTCCCCCTCGTAGTCGATCTCCCCGACCGCGAGCTCCAGGGGCAGGTGGTACAGGTAGTTCCTCTTTCCCCTGATGACGAAGGCGCCCCGGGGCACGAACTCCCCGGCCTGGGCCATCTTGCTGACCTGGTCCGGCAGCACCCAGTACGCGGTCCCCTCCGAGGCCCCGGCGGTCCACGCTTTCGAATGAGCAAGAGCGAAGGCGCACGCCTCCCTCATCTCCTCCTCGGAGGCGTTGTTGCCGTCCGTGACTACCACGCTGGGCGCCCCGTGCACGTCGGCGTGGGCGAACCGCTCGGTAGCCTTGAGATGCTTCTTGACCAGCTGGTCGTTGGAGTGCGCGTCGCGGCCGGCCAGCACCAGGCGCCCTCCGGAGGTGATGAACCACTTGTACCGCTCGAACCAGAACTCCTTGGTCTTGCGGACGGCCTTCTTGACCGCCTGGCGGCGCATCTCGCCCTCCTTGAGGACCTTGGCCAGCTTCTTCTCCGTCTCCGCCATCGCCTCCTTGGCCCCCTGCATCTTGTCTTTAGCCTCCTTGGCCCTCTGGTACAGGGCGTTGGCGTTCCCCTCCACTCCGAGGGTGTAGTCCAGCAGCACGCTCTTCTCGGCGATGGTGGCGGTGACGCTGTGCTTCTCCGGATCGACCGACAGTATGTCCGGGAGCGGTTTCACCGCCTCCACGGTCCTCTCCCAGTTCAGTCCCTGGGTGATCTTGGCCAGCTTTTTCAGCATGGCGTCGGTGCCCATGTAGTCGGAGTAGATAGCTTCCGCCTGCTCCGTGTACCCTCGAGCCTCGGCCAGCTGGGCCTCGATGGCCGTCCTCTGCTGGTCCAGCTGCCTCTGCAGCCTCTTGGCCTCGGGGTCCTCCTTCTCCTCCGGCCCCTCCAGATTGGAAACGTAGGTGTGCAGCGCGTCCGAGAAAGTCCCATGTTCCCTCGCTTCCTTGGTAGCGTACTGCATCAGAGGTATCGGCGTCACGTCCACAGCCTTGCCTCCTTCCATCACTTCTCTCGGCCGCAGCTTCGATGACGCCTCGGCGAGCATCATGGACAGCGCCTCGTATATCTTGTGGACGTCGTCCTCGCTCAGCTCCTTGGCCTTGCGGTTCTTCTCCACTCCCGCCCGGAGGCACGCTTCCTCGGCGTACTGCCCTCCCACGTTCACGGCGGTGGCGAGGGTACGCACCGCGTCGGAGGAGGAGTTCAGCACGGTCTTGCGGAAGGAGGCCTCGTCCATCTCCCGGGGGTTGAACCGGGGCTGGGGGAACACGTACTCCACGCCCGGACGGACCTCCCTGTGGCGCCACTTGCGCGAGATGACCGCGTTCAGCACCTTTCCCTCCGATACCACGATCAGATTCCCGTCCCCGAACAGCTCGATGATCACCTGGTACCTCGACGGCCCCTTCTCCAGTTCCATGACCACGATGCGGTCGAACTCCCGCTGGCGGACCGAAGCGATGCGGCAGTTGGTGAGATACTTGCGCAGGTTCACCGCGAACTGGGAGGGGATGTCCGGCATCTCCGGGCGCTCGGGGGCGAGATAGAGCCACTGGAGGTCCTGGAGCATGACCTCCTTCCTCCCCTGGCCGGGCGAGTTGACGCGCAGGAGAACGTTCTTGCCCTCCCAGTGGAACACCTTGTCCAGATAGCCGCCGACCAGGGACTGCATCTCGGTGGTCATGGCCAGGATATCGAACGCGCTCATCTCGTCCTTCATGTCCTACCCACTACGATTTTGCGAAGATAAGCTTTGCTGGTCCGCGGACGGCGAGAAAACGCTTATCCCTGCGCTACGGCTTTTCCGTCCCGATGATCCGGCGAGCGACCGAAGAGGACCTGCCAGAGATACAACGGCTTCAAAGGGCGGCATTCAAGGAGGAGGCCGAGCATGTCAACGATACCGAGATCAAGCCGATGACCCAGACCGTCGAGGGGATAGGGGAGGAGTTGAGGACATCCATCGTCCTCAACTACGTCGAGGACGGGAAGATCATCGGCTCCGTCAGGGCCAGGATGGAGGGCGATACCTGCCATATCGGCCGCTTGGTGGTGCTCCCGGACCGCTGGAGCAAGGGGATCGGGAAGGCCCTGATGATAGAGGTCGAGTCCCGCTTTCCGGAGGCCCAAGCGTTCGAGCTGTTCACCCGGGCTGACCATCCCAGGACCAGGCCGTTCTACGCCAAGCTCGGGTACCTTCCGTTCAAGACGGAGAAGGTGACCGACGCCCTGAGCTTCGTGCATCTGAGGAAGGAGAGGGCATAGGGCCCGATGCGTTCACCAACATGATTAATTTAGTATCAGGTCGGTTAGGTGGAACGTTGATCGACATCGAGGACGTGATGCTGCAACGGATAGAACAGCTGGAAGAGGACGACCCCGATCTGGAGACCGACTATGATCTGGTCGTGGAGGGCAATCGGGGGGTGATCACGATAAGCAGCGACGATGTCACCATCGGCGCCGAGTTCGTGGAATCGGACCTCAGCTGGGAGCGCGGCGATGCGGTGGAGGAATATAATGATGCCGCCGACGAGGGCCTCTACGTGGCGGTCATCGTCCCCAACGAAGCGTTCTTCGCCATAATGGACCGGGTGAACAAGCAGGGCCGGGAGAACATCGTGGTGTACAGCTACGAATCCCTGGGGATACTGTCCACGCCCATGGCGGGGTGACTGTCAATATTTCCCGTGCCAGGGCTGTCGAAAACATTATGTAGGTCAACCCTATTGATGGTCTCCATCCGCCACTGTGGCTTAGTGGTATAGCGACGCCTTGGTAAGGCGTAGGTCGAGGGTTCAATTCCCTCCAGTGGCTCCACAACTCATTATCATTGTGGGTTTTGTTTCTCAACCGGCTCGGTTTTTATATCAATGATTCCGATTCCGTTCCCAGTCAAGGGATGGGATCGGGATGAGACGTTCTTTAGCTCTAGTCTTAGCTGTATTGATGTTCAGCGGTGCGTGGGTGGCTGCCCCAGGCCTCTCCACGCAAGCGGCGGCCGCATCAGGTGACCTGACGGTCACCATCGCCAGCCCGGCGCACAACGCGGTCCTCGCTTCCCCGCTGGTGCCGGTGACCTGGACGAGTAGCGTTCCTGATGGGGACGTGTGGTTCTGCGAGGTACAATTGGATCAAAACCCCATACTGGTGGCCCAGACCACCGAAGGCCACCTGTTCCAGGGTGTCCCCGAAGGGTACCATACGGTCAAGGTGTGGATCTACAACCAGACCGGGGAGAGGGCGTTCGACTCGGTAAACTTCATCGTAGATACGTCCGATCCCTCGCTTAGCATAACCTCGCCGGCCAACGGTGCGTGGCTGAGCAGCTCCACGACGAACGTGACCTGGAGCGCCACCGATCCGTCGCTGATCGCCTTCTTCAATGTCAGCCTGGACGGCGGGGACGGCCAGTTGCTCCCACCTTCCAAAACATACATGGCGATTGATCTCGAAGACGGTCCCCACACTTTCGTCATAGAAGCTCATGACAGGATTGGCAACACCGCCGTCCGAACGGTCTCCTTCACCGTCGATACGATCGCTCCGGCCGTGGAGATAACGAGTCCTGACAATGGGACGGGGTTCAACCACGATGACGTCACCGTGTCCTGGTCAGGCTCCAGTACCGATACGACACTGGTCGGGTATCAGATATGGGTCGATGGGGTGAAGAACATCGACGCCGCCACGACCGCGCGTCAATTCACCCATGGCTACTCTGATGGGCACCATACCGTCACTATCGTGGCGGTGGACAAGGCCGGCAATACCGTCTCCGACTCCGTCACCTTCTTTGTGGACACCACCGAGCTCAGCCTCATGGCCCACACTCCCACCGGCGGCAGCGAGGCAATCGACGTCCTCATAGCCGTGCAGTTCTCTAAGGAGATGGACCACAGCGCCACTGCCATTACGGTCAGCGGGGTCGCCGGCACGATGCAGTGGGACGGCCTCATCGCTACATTCGTCCCGTCCTCTGCGCTGTCTTACGGGACTGGATACACCGCCACTGTCACGGGAGAGGACCTGGTGGGCAACCCCATAACGTTCTCGTGGTCGTTCACTACCACTGACCTGGGCACCATCACCGGCATCGTCAGGAACAGCAACGGGAACCCCCTGGAGGGGGCGACCGTGACCCTGGACGACGGCCAGTCGTTCGTCACCAACGCCACTGGCAGGTACTACTTCCAGGCCTCCGCCGGAACCCACGAGCTGACCATCGCCAAGTCCGGCTGGGCCTCCCAGACCCTGCAGGTCGACCTGGCGGCAGGGCAGTTCTGCGAGATGGGCGACCTGACCATGGCCCCCAACGATATCCTCACCATGCTAGGCATAGTGGCGGCCGTGATCGCGGTGGTCATCGTGGGCATCATGGTCTACCTCGGCCGGCACCGCAAGGGCGGCAGACGGCGCCCCCCGGCCCGCGCCCCCGTCCGTTCCCGGAGGGGAATGTCCGACCTGCAGAGGAGGGCCATGCAGAACAGCCGGCGCATCGACGACGATGACGACGGCCTCGACGGCCTGGACCGGCTGTGACCCAACCTTTTCCGCATATTCTCTTCCGCCGGTGGCCCGACCGGACCACCGGGGCTCGGCCTAACGCTAACAGCACGAAAAGAGGACGAGTTGAGCTGGTTCAGGCGGACCCGGGCACAACGACGAGCATCACCACGAGCAGGCAGACGTACAACAGCAGAAGGAGGATGTCCCTCCCTTTCTGCACCATGTTCCCCACCATACCGCCGTACATGCTCTTCCCCACCTTTCGCTGTGCCCGAGAACCCCCTGCGCTAACGCTTTTGTAAAGACCGATACAAATAGATTGTCATGATAAAATAATTATCTTCTATGATAATCATCTTTTGAACAGCTGCCTCACTTCATCCTGTACAGCACGAACCCTGACCATATCTTCGGCCAGAAGTAGGTGGTCTTCTTGGGCATCTTGCGCCCGGCCATGGCCACTTCCCAGGTCTGGTCCAGCGACGGCGCGCGCACCGCGATGCCGAGGCCCGCCTCCCCTGCCCTCACCTGCTTCTCCACCGACCCCAGGTCGTGGTCGTACACGAGGTCCAGCTCCTCGTCCGGGGGCAGGGCCCGCTGCACGCACTTGAGCAGGACCTCCTGACCCACATAGGTGTCCACGGTCCACAGGATATCCTCCGGCGGGGCGGTGAACCTGGCGACGACGACCTCTCCGGATGGCAATATAATGCCGAAGGTAGGCTCCTTGGCCGCGGCCATCGCCGCGTTCATCTCCTCCACGTCCTTCAGTTCGCGCACGGAGAACTGCGCGGCCAGGGAGTCCAGCAGCTCCCCCTCGTTCACCTTGAGGTTCCTGACCATGCGATGGGTCGGACGCACGAACATGCCCGTATCCTGAGAAGACACCATGGTGCACAGTACGTACGCTTTCCTCTCGTCCCCGGGGTTCTCCTGGGAGTACCGGTACGAGGTCTCATAGCGGTGGTGTCCGTCGGCGATGAGGATCCTCTTGCCGCGCAGCATCTTCCTGATGGCGTCCACCGTTTCCCGGTCGGAGATGCGGTACAGCTCATGGACGGTGCCCGACGCGTCGGTGTGCTCGAACAGCTTCCCGGCGGTCTTGGCAACATCGTTGAGGTCGATCTCCGACCGGTCGAACAGCCCGAAGATGGACTCGCAATGCGTGGCCGTCGCCCTCAGCAGGTTCAGGCGGTCCTCCTTGACCTTGGGGAACGTTTCCTCGTGAGGTATGATGTTCCCGGCCTCGTAGCCTTCCGCTCTCAGCGCCCCGATGATGCCGTTCCGCACCAGCCACTTCCCGCGGTCCTGAAAGCTCTGCCGATAAATGTAGTAGCAGGGCGCCTCGTCCTGCACCAGCTTCCCGGAGGAGATCCAGGAGTCCAGTTCCTCGGCCGCCTGGACGTACTTCCCGTCCACCCCTCCCAGGGTGATCCTGGTGATGTTGTACCGGTGCGACTGGTAGCGTTTCAGCTCCGCAGGGGAGATGATATCGTACGGCGGGGATACCCGCTCCCCGATGCCCTCGTCCTTGTCAAGAGCGGGCACGAACCCGCGGAACGGCTGGAAGTCGACCATGTGCGTATCGCCTGGGGGATAACGTTCATCCCCTCAATATGGTTGCGCCATCAGGCGCGGTCCCGGAGCGCCTCAATTGGACCTTTTATGCTCCACGGCCAGGAACGCCGCGGCGATGGCGCTGACCGCCACCAGGGCCGAGTAGATCAGGGAGAGGTTCGCCAGCCCCAGGGTGCCGATGAAGAGCCCGAAGGCCATCAGGCCGGCCACTATGCCGACGGCGAAGCAGGTGTTGTACAGCCCCGTGGCCATACCCTCGGTGCCCTGCTCGATGCGGCCCAGGGCGCTGATCAGCAGCGGAAGGCTGGTGGCAAAGAGTATGCCTTGGGAAAGGCCCATGAGCGCGCCCACCCCGGTAGTAGCTACGAAATCGTCCGGGACCACCAGCAGGGAGAACAGCATGGCGTACACGATGCTCGAGACGATCATCGGCCACTTTCTGCCGATGCGGTCGGACAGCCTCCCGAACAGGGGCTGGGAGAACGCGTAGGGGATGCTAACGGCGGCGAAGAACACCCCCACCATCACGGCGTTGGCGGCGAACCTCTCGGGGAGGTAGACGGCGTAGGCAGGTTCCAGGAAACCGAACCCCACCGCCCACGCCACGATGACCAGGACGGCGGACAGCACGGTGCGGTCCCTGAACAGCTTCCTCCACGGAAGGCCCCTGCTGGGAGCGATCCTCCCTCGGCCCTCCTCGTCGACGGAGCGCAGGGCGAAGTAGGCGAACACCGCGACCGCGATGACCACTGTCGTAGTGACAAGGAACGGCAGGGCATAGCCGCCCCATTCCATCAGCAGGCCCCCCATCACGGGACCGGCGACATAGCCGCCCCCCTGGGTGGCGGTGACGATCCCCAGGCTCCCTCCCATGCTGCCGGAGGCGGCCTTCTCCGAGACCAGCGCCAGGCCGGCGGTCATGGTGCACGAGGAGGCCAGCCCCTGGAGCCCCCTGGTGAGGACAAGCTCCCATTTTTCCGTGGACATGGCGAAGGCCAGGGTGGAGGCGGCCATTGCTACCAGCCCGAGGACGATGAACCTGCTCCGGCCGTACCGGTCGGACAGTATGCCGATGGGCATCATCGAGACCATCTGGGCCGCGGGGTATGTCGCGAAGATGATGCCGACCTCCAGGTCCGACGCCCCCAGGCTGTAGGCGTACGATGGCACGACGGGGACAATGAGGCCATATGTCACCGCCTCCATGAACAGGGCCACAGCTACCACTGCAATTATCAGGGGCACTCGGTTCGGCCGGGGGCCGATGGGCATGCCGGCTACAATCGCGGTGGATTATTTCAGGATGCCGACATGATCTGGACGGGCTAAAGGGACGACATCATCGAGGAACGGAAGACGGGAAACGCGTTCGGACGCAAGAGAACAATGAGCCAGAAGCCAGGCCAATTTGGGAAACTGTGGCTTCGGCCGATGGGACCATAGGAGGATTCAGGCAGAAGAAACAAGCCAAACTTCCGCCCGGTTGTCAGACCTTGATATCAGATGATTGCTGATGACCCCATCGGCCGCCAGAGAGCAATATCACAGCATCTCATCCCACCTCATGCAAGGCAACGGGATGGCCTGGCCGTAGCCCCATGGCCGGTAGTGATAGGCGATATGCCTAGCGCTCTCCGCCTCCGTGGGCATCCCTCCTTCTGGTCCTTGCGGCCCCAATCCCCCCAGCTCGAGGGACGACATGCGGAACGGGCCTTCTGCCGCACCTTCGCCGTCGTACGGCTTTCTGGCCCCGTTCCTCTTTCTCCACATGTGGCTCACCAAGTCGATTACCAAGTTATTGGAAGGATGATATATCCAACCCATGAGCTAAGTTGGATTATATCTCCAATAGTGTATCGGCTCTACGATTATTTAATGGTTTTTAATTGCAACGATGCTGTCGCCGACGGTCCAAAAATATCCGTGGCAGTAGTGGCCCGTTCTTGGAGGAAGGGCGGCATGTAGATGAGCACGGCTCGGCTAAAGGATCGATCCACGGCATCGTTCTACCGCATTTACCATCGGCTGGGGCCCCACGAAAGCCCAAAATCCGTCAGCGGACAAGGCGCTGGCATGTGAGATGTTCCCTCGACGTCCGCCGGGATTGAAACCGGACGATATCCATGTTGACATCTAATAATAATCATTATCAATTACTAGTCATAAATATATACGCGTAGCAGCATTAGCTCACTGCTATTGGATGTAATATCCAATTGAATCTTTGGTTGGATGACGATCTCATCCAGTGTCGAGGTGAGGGGTTCAATGAACGTGAAGACTAGGAATGCCGTGATAGCTATTGTTCTGGTCGCCGCGCTGGTGCTAAGCGCGACGGCATTCGTTCTATATGAAAGCATGAAAGGGGACAACAACACGCCAGCAGCTATCACGGATGGCATTGGGAGGACCGTCAAGTTGGACCAGCAGCCGTCCAAGATAATCTCTACGAGCGATACGACCACAGCGATGATATTCGCGCTGGGCCTGGGGAGCAGGGTCATAGGGGTCAACGGGGACGGCAATTACAACGTTCCCGACACGGTCATAGGTTTGACTACGACCGGCGACTTTCCTAAGGTCGTGAGGGAAGAGCTGGCGAAGGAGAAGGAGGGAAAGTCCAGCACGATCAAGAGCGTAGGAGATACTTGGGGCCAGAACGTGGAGACACTAGCATCCATGGGTCCCGATCTTGTCGTACTTGACTACAACTCCTACACATATTCTGGGATAAAGGACCGGCTGAGCGACTTCGGCATTGAATACATCGTCACGGGCGAAGAGATGGACCTGGATGATATTTTGGATAACGTCAAGCTTCTTGGGCAGGCCCTCGGCAGGAGCGCGACCGCCGAGAAGGTGATCGATGAGATGAAAGAGGTCATGAGCTCGATCAACAACAAGGTCAAGAGCGCCACCACGGAGCCGAAGGTGGCGTTCCTGTTCATGGCTGCGGAGCCCTACTATGCGATCGCCAGCGGCACCTTCATGCATTCCCAGATAGAGCTTGCAGGCGGTCAGAACGCTTTCGGGGCCCTGTCCGGGTGGGCAGAGACCGCAAAGGAGGGAGTGCTCAGCGTGAACCCTGACATAATCATCGTCGACATGGATATGGGAATTGGTTCCAGCCCCGACTATGGTGCGATGTGGGCGTCCATGCAGGCAGACCCCATATGGAGCCAGATAAACGCGGTCAAGAACGGGGATGTATACTTCCTCACGGGATCGGCCAGGGCGGTGACCGAGAACGCTTCCCTCCGGATCGTTGAGGGGGCGGCGCTTATGGCCATGATCCTGCACCCCGAGCTGTACGAAGAGGACCTCCCGCAGATCATCGGTGATGAGTACCAAGAGTACCTTGATTAGGGAGGCATAAAACAATGAGCTCAGAGGGCGTGTTCGGGGGGTGGGGCCGCAGGTCAGCCTCCGGCGAGGGTGCCATACGCACCGTCCGGGGGGTCAAGCATGCGAAGGCAAAGCTCCTCGTCATACTCCTCATGGGCTCGGTGAGCTTGGGGATCCTGGTGATCATGTCCTTGACCTTCGGGACGATACAGATCTCCTTCCTCGACGCGTTGAGCTCGACCACCTCGCTCATCCTAAAATTCGGGAACCCAGCACCGGGAAACTTGAACGAGCTGGTGATCTACCACCTCCGCATGCCCAGGGCGCTGGCCGTCATCGCGGTGGGGGCGGGCCTCTCGGCCGCAGGCGCGGTCATGCAGGCCCTCATACGCAACCCCTTGGTGGACCCGTATATCACCGGGGTCTCGTCCGGCGCCAGCTTCGCGGTCACCCTGGCCATGCTGGGGGGAGTGTTCCTAGGAGGGGCTTTCTCCTACTTCACCATCCCGATCTCGGCGATCATCGGGGCGATAGGGGCGTTCTTCCTTACCATGGTCCTTGCTGAGGGGGCGGGCGGAAAGGCGATGAGCTATGTCCTCTCTGGCGTAATCATCGGGATAGGGCTCAGCGCTGGAACGACCCTGCTGATGACCTTCAACGCTGAAAACGTCCACATGACCTTGTTCTGGATGTTCGGCTCGTTTGCCGGCATAGACTGGACCGACGCGCTGTTCATCAGCATCCCTATAGCTATCTGCCTTCTCATCCTGCTGTTCTTCGCCAGGGACCTGAACACCGTCCTGCTGGGCGACGAGCAGGCCCAGCAGCTGGGGCTCAACACGAGGAGACTGAAACTGGCCATGGTGATTCTGGTCTCCGTCCTCACGGCTATGTGCGTGGCGTTCTGCGGTGTCATCGGCTTCGTCGGCCTCATCGTGCCCCACGTCGCCAGGATCATCATTGGAGGCGACCACCGGCTGCTGCTTCCGGCGTCCATGATGATCGGGGCCAACGTCCTGCTGGTCGCGGACATAGCGTGCAAGACCCTGATGAGCCCGGCGGAGCTGCCCATCGGCGCGATCATCGCGGTGATCGGGGTCCCGTTCTTTGCTTATCTTATGTTGAGGGAGGGAAAGCGGTATGCAATGTGAAGAAGAGATAACGGTGAAGCTGGACAACATATCCTTTGGCTACACATCGACGAAGAAGACGCTGAAGGACATCAAGATCGAGGCGGGGAAGGGTGAGTTCATCGGCCTGATGGGTCCGAACGGTTCGGGCAAGACCACCCTGATGAGGTGCATCAACAGGCTGCTGTCCATCCAGGAGGGGCTGGTCCTTCTATGCCACAAGGACGTTCGCACCCTGACCATGATGGACATAGCCAGGCTGTGCACGACCATCCCGGCGGACGTGCCTGACGACTTTTCCCTGGTGGTAAGGGACTTCGTGACCCTGGGCAGGACCCCGTATGTAAGCAATTGGTGGTGGGAGGGCGACGAGGACGAGAAGATCGTCAACGACGCGCTGGAAGAGTTCAAGGTCACCGATTTCGCCGACCGCAGGCTGAATGAACTAAGCAGCGGGGAAAAGGCGAGAGTGCTCCTGGCGAAGGGCGTGGTGCAGAGGCCCCGGGTCATGCTGGTTGACGAGCCGTCCGCTCACCTGGACCTCAAGTACAAGCTGCAGGTGATGGAGTCCCTCCAGGCCCTCTCCCGGAAAGGCATCACCGTGATCACTGCGTCGCACGACATCAACCTGCTCACCAAGTACTGCGACAAGGTCATCCTGCTGAGCAAGGGAGGGATAGTGGACTACGGTGCCCCCAGCGATGTGGTCAACGAGGAGGTCATCAAAGCCGTCTATGGGGTGGAGGTCTCCATGGTCACCAAGGACGGCACCCTGTTCGTTCTGCCGCTGAAGCCGTCGCGCGAGGGAAGCATGCCCCCATCTGGGTGAGATGAATGGGGAACAAAAGACCGCTGTGAATGTTACGAAGAGGGTTACAATGACTGCAGTCACATGGCAAAGCGTAATGGAGCAGGAAGTGGTGGAGAAGGAACGAAGGCTCATCCGCAGGTTCCAGAGCGGGGAATGTCTCTATCGGCAGGGCCGGGTCCTGATGCTCATCCTGCCCGAAGGAAGGCGCACCCTGGTGACCTCGTACATGAACGGCGGGTACCAGGAGGGCCTTCAGGCCGTTTTCAACAGCCAGACCATCGACGGCGACCACGCGCTGGTGAAGATCGAGGACTATTCCCAATTCCTGAGGGCGACGGCGGAACAAGTGGGTCTGGACCCCGAACGCTGCGCCGGCCTGTCCACCGCGGCGCGCATGGACAATGCCGCCCTCGTGACCAAGAGGTTCAAGGCCACCGAGGTGACGGCCATCGTCACCGCGGGTATCGAATGCAACGGCGGCAGGGCCGGCGACCCCGCAGCCTACAATGAGGTGAGGGGAGTGGAATTCCTGGGAGGAACGATCGTCACCATGCTGCTGATCAACGGCGACCTCCCCCGGCAGACCATGGCCAGGGCGATCATGACCGCTACCGAGGCGAAGACCTGCGCGCTGCAGCAGCTCATGGCCCACAGCCGCTATTCGACGGGGATAGCCACGGGCTCGGGGACCGATCAGATAGCCATCATCGCCGATCCCGGCAGCAGCAACCGCCTCACCGACGCGGGAAAGCACTCCAAGCTGGGCGAGCTGGTCGGCCAGTGCGTCATCGAGGCCACCTCTCAAGCGCTGGACAAGCAGAACGGGCTCAACCCCCTATCCCAGAGGAACGCCCTGGTCCGCCTGCAGCGGTTCCGCGTCACGGAACGGGACATATGGATGTCCTCCCAGAAGTTCCCCGGCAGCTGCGGGGAGCAGGACTTCCTGCGCTCCCTGAGCGCTCTCGCGGGAAGGCCCGACGTGGTGGCGGCGACCGGCTCCATCCTCCACCTCATGGACGAGATATCATGGGGCCTCATACCCGAAGATGTCGGAAGGCGCATGGGGGCCGCGCTGGTGAAAGACCTCCCCCGGACGCTGAGCGCACCCCATGAAGGCCTCCCGGACCTCATGGTGGATGAGACTGCGGATCCCGTCCCCAATCTGGTCGACGGACTGGCCCAGATGGCGAAGTACGGCCGGTGGTGCACATGACCAAGACCAGGCCGGTATATCCCTTCTCGGCGATAGTCGGGCAGGAAGGGATGAAGGAAGCGCTGCTGCTGAACGTCATCAACCCCTCGATAGGGGGCGTCCTCATCAGGGGAGAGAAGGGGACCGCGAAGTCGACCGCCGTGAGGGCCCTGGCCGATCTTCTCCCAGAGAGGAAGGTGGTCGCAGGCTGTCCCTGCGGCTGTAAGTGGGGGGACTGGGACCGGGCCTGCCCCATCTGCATCGAAAGGAGGGAGGGGGGCGAGGAGCTGAAGGAGATGGCGGTGCCGATGAAGGTCGTAGAGCTGCCGCTCAGCTCCACCGAGGACCGGGTGGCGGGGACGCTGGACATAGAGCACGCCCTGAAGACCGGGAAGAAGAAGTTCGAGCCGGGAGTGCTGGCCAAGGCCAACGGGAATATCCTCTATGTCGACGAGGTGAACCTGCTGGACGACCACCTGGTCGATCTGCTCCTGGACGCCGCGGCCATGGGGACGAACTTCGTGGAAAGGGAGGGAGTGTCCTTCGCCCATCCCGCCCGCTTCACCCTCGTGGGCACCATGAACCCCGAGGAGGGCGACCTTCGCCCTCAGCTGCTGGACCGGTTCGGCCTCCTGGTGGACGTGAAGGCCGAGCAGGACGCCACGAACAGGATGGAGGTAATCAGGAGGCGGATCGTTTTCGAGAGGGACCCCGAGGGTTTTTGCGAGGAGCACAGGGAAGCGCAGGAAGACCTCCGGAGCGAGATACTGGCGGCCCAGCGGAGGCTGGCCGACCTGGCCGTCAGCGACGAGGTCCTGGAGACGGCGGTGGAGATCTCTCTGCACCTGGGGGTGGACGGCCACCGCGCCGACCTGACCCTGGTGAAGGCCGCCCTCGCGTCCGCTGCCCTGTGGGGAAAGGAGCAGGTGGGGCGGGAGGACGTGATAAAAGTGTCCCCTCTGGTCCTTCCGCACCGCATGCGGAGAGGCCCGTTCCAGGACTCCAAGCTGGACATGAAGGAGCTGGGAGATTGGCTTCAGGAACGCTTCCTGCCGGCGTGAGGCGCTCCTACCCCTTCACCGCCGTGGTGGGCCAGGACACGGTAAAAAAGGCGTTGCTGTGCGCCCTCGCCTCCAACAGCATCAGCGCCGTCCTCATCACGGGCCCCGCCGGCACCGCCAAGACCACCATCGCCAGGGCCCTGGACGGCCTGGTGCCCGGCTCGAGGGTGATCAACCTTCCCCTCAACGCCACCGAGGAGCAGATCGTCGGGGGCATGGACCTGGAGGCGGCGCTGGTATCGGGCGAGAAGAAGGCCCAGGCCGGCATCCTTCACAGGGCGGACGGCAACATACTCTATGTCGACGGGATCAATCTCCTGCCGGAAAGGCTCGTGCACACCGTGCTCGACGCGTCCTGCCGCCAGCACAACCTGGTGGAGAGGGAAGGGATCTCCTGGAGCCACGAATGCCGCTTCCTTCTCGTGGGCACCATGGACCCCCGGGAAGGGGAGCTGTCCCCGCACCTGATGGACCGGTTCGACATCTGCGTGTCCGTTTCTGCGGCCGACCGCGTCGAGGAGAGGGTGGAGATACTCCGGCGCGGCCTCAGCTATGAGCGCGACCCCGCCGCTTTCCGGAAAGATTACTGCAATAGCGAGGAGGAGGTCAGCGCCTCGGTGCTGAAGGCCCGGGAAAGGGTCCCATATGTGATCATCCCCCCGGGGCACTACGACGCCATCGCCAAACTGTGCCACGATCTGGGCGTGGAAGGCCACCGCGGCGACATCGCCCTGGCCCGCACGGCGTCCGCGCTGGCGGCACTGAGGGGAAGGGACCAGGTCGTCCTGGACGATCTCCAGGAGGCCGCCCCGCTGTGCCTGGAGCACCGCAGGAACGACCAGGCCCGGGATGACCCTCCCCCGCCCCCGGGTGACCGGAGCGATCCTTCCGAACCGTCCCCGGACGAGGGGCCCAGAGACAGTAATAAAGGTCGCAGCGAGGACCGGGAAACTGGTCCGCCCCCGGAGGCCGAACCCTCTCCGCCGCCATCTCCCAGCAGCGGCCCCCAGGAGCGCGTCTTTACCGTCGGCAGGCCCTTCACGGTCATCGACTACATCGGGGACGGCGGGAAGAGGAGGGACGTTCCCTCGGGTCACGGCAAAAGGGACCGGACCGTCACCTCGGACCGCTCGGGCCGGTACACCCGGTTCCGGGTCCCTCAGGGGCCGGTGAGGGACATCGCTTTCGATGCCAGCATCCGGGCGGCGGCGCCATACCAGCGGTCCAGGCCCCGCGGGGACCTGGCGGTAGCGCTGGACGTGCAGGACCTGCGGGAGAAAGTAAGAGAGAGGAAGCAGGGGACCAAGATATTGTTCCTAGTGGATGCCAGTGGGTCCATGGGGGCCCGTCAGAGGATGACCGCGGTGAAGGGGGCCATACTGGCCCTGCTGCAGGACGCCTACCAGAAGAGGGACGAGGTGGGCATGATGGCCTTCCGCAAGGAGAGCGCCGACCTGGTGCTCCCCCTGACCCGGAGCGTATATCTGGCCTCCCGGAAGCTGGAGCAGATGCCTACCGGGGGCCGGACTCCTCTGGCGTTGGGCCTTGCCAAGGGCTGCGAGCTGCTGATGAAGGACGACCCGCGGGGGCCCCGGGAGCGCCCGGTCATGGTCATCCTGACCGATGGCAGGGCCAACGTGCCCATGGGGGGCGGCGAGCCCTTCCAGGAGGCTCTTTCCGTCGCTCGGAGGATGGCGGGCTCGGGCATACGCTTCGTGGTCGTCGACACTGGCTCCGGCTGGCCCCGCCTGGACCTGGCGATGCGCTTGTGCGGAGCCCTGGAGGGCACGTACTTCCGCCTCGAAGAGCTGGACGCCGACTATCTGGCTTCCTCGGTGAGGGCGGTGGTGGGAAAATGAACGAACTCAGGTGAGAGAAAATGTTCCAGATCGCGATATACGGCAAAGGGGGCATAGGGAAGTCGACCGTCTCGGCCAACCTGTCCTACGCTCTGGCCAAGGAGGGCAACAGGGTGCTTCAGGTCGGCTGCGACCCCAAGCACGATTCTACCAGGCTGCTGTTGGGGGGAGCGGCCCAGCGGACGGTATTGGGCTACATCAGGGATGTCCCGCCAGTCCAGCGCCGCCTGGAGGATGTTCTCCAGGAGGGGGCCCTGGGCATCAAGTGCGTGGAGGCCGGCGGTCCCGAGCCCGGGGTAGGCTGCGCGGGGAGGGGGATATTGACCACCTTCGATGTGCTGAAGAAGCTCGGCCTGGACGATCATGAGTTCGACATCAAGGTATATGACGTCCTGGGCGACGTGGTCTGCGGGGGCTTCGCTGTTCCCCTGCGGAGGGAGTACGCCGATGCCGTCTGCCTGGTGACCTCCGGGGAGTTCATGTCGATATACGCGGCCAATAACATCCTGAAGGGCGTCCGGAACTTCGACGGGAGCTCGGCCAGGGTGGCCGGCCTTATCTTTAACGGGCGCGGGCTGGAGGGAGAGGACGAGATGGTGGAGCGGTTCGCCCGGGCCGTGGACCTCCCCATACTGGCCAGGATCCCCCGCAGCGCGCTGTTCGCCCAGGCCGAGAAGGAGGCCCGCACGGTCATGGAGATGTTCCCCGATTCCGTTCTGGCCAAGGTCATCGGGACGCTGTCCCGGCACGTCATCCGAGCCTCCGAGGACCCCAGCGTGCTGAGGGCGGCCAGGCCTTTGGACGACGATCAGCTGAATGCCCTGGCCGCCGGCAGGCCCGTCCCCATGGCGGAGGTGCGGGAAGAGCCCCCTCGGCCCGCGGACGAACAGGCGTGCCCAAAGGCCGCGTTGGCGCGGTGCGAGCCGCCGCAGCTCCCCGCGGCCCCGCAGGACCGGAAGGTCGTGCACACCTGCGCCACCAACGGGGCGGTCTACTGCACCTCCCAGATCGACGGCGCGGTGACGATAGTGCACGGGCCCCGGAGCTGCGCGCACATAATGTCATCCAGCAGCGACTACTACACTCTGAGCTCCTGGAAGAGGAACGGCGAGGTCCAGTTCGGTCCGGCGGCCGCCAGGGTGGCCTCCACGGACATGGACGACCACCTGTCCATCTTCGGCGGGGTCGCGGAGCTGGAGCGCCTGATCAGGGAAGAACTGGATAAGGGCTTCCGGACCGTGTTCGTGGTGACGACCTGCGCCTCGGGTATAATCGGCGACGACGTCGCGTCCATGGCCAAACGTGTAGAGGGCGAGTTCGAGGGGGCGGAGGTGAAGGTCATCGAGTCCGACGGGAACATCACCGGGGAGTGGGACCAGGGATACCTGGACGCAGTGGGGAAGGCCATCGAGCTGGTCGACCGCGCCGTCCCCGCCGAGAGCGGCATGGTCAACATCATCGCGGAGAGGGATTTCTTCAACTACAACCGGGAGAGCAATTTCAAGGCCGCCCGGGAAGTGCTCGGGGGCCTGGGCCTGGAGGTGAACTGTCGGTTCCTGTGCGAGTGCGACATCCCCTCCATCAGGTGGTTCCAGCGGGGCGGCCTCAGCATCATGGCCCAGGACGACGCCATGTCCCGGCAGATATGCGAGATGCTCAGGGACCGGCTGGGCGCGCGCATCTTCGATCTTCCGCTGCCGGTCGGCCTCCACGAGACCGTGGCCTGGGTCGAGAAGCTGGCGGGTCAGATGGGGAGGGAGGCGGCAGGCAGGTCCATGGTCACGGAGATAAGGGAGGAGTATCGGAAGGGAACGTCCGAGCTCCGGCCCCTGCTCAAGGGCAGGAAGGTCCTGGTATCCGACAACTACTCCCAGGACATCGACTGGCTGCTGGACCTGCTCCTGGACCTGGACATGGTCGTTCTGAAGGCGGGCCTGGGCCCGAAGCACATGCCGGACAGGTCGCGGCACCGGAGCTCGATAGTGTTCCAGGAGGATTATTCGCCGGAGGACATGAGGCCGGACATTGACGCGATGCGCCCAGACCTGATACTGGCGGACCATAGGCTCCCCCAGGACCTGGCATGCCGCTGCGATATCGTTCACCGTCCCGATGTGGGGGTACGCTCGTCGATCGCGCTGGCCAAGCGGTGGGCCGACATAATCAGGCTTCCGGCGGTGGAGGGTTGGAAGGACGGGGAGGAGCTCTGATGGGCGTCGACCCCGACGGCCTCACGGGCAGCCTGCTGGCGGTGGAGAGCATACCCGACGCCCGCGTCGTATTGAACGGGCCGGGGGGTTGCCGGCACTATCACTCTTTCCTGTCCGAGGTTCACCATCCCCGGTCCTCCCGAGACCGTCCTGAGTTCATAGAGCCGTTCTTCTTCGGGCAGCCCAGGGTCCCCTGCACCTATCTCGACGAGGACGACTATATACAGGGCTCGGCGGAGAAGATGGAATGCATCCTGCCCTCTGTGGAGAGGAAGGGGGACAGCCTGGCAGTGGTGATAAACGCCCCGGGGGCGGCCCTGATCGGCGACGACCTGGAAGGCGTGATCGCCCGGAGCGGTCTCTCCGAGAAGGTGCTGGCCATCGAAGGATCGACCTTCTCTGCCCCCCTCTCGACCAGCTACGACGCCACCATCCGTTCGGTGCTGGAGTGGCTCGACCCTCCCCGCGTCCGGAGGGAGGCGGGGTGCGTCAACCTCCTCGGCCTGCCCATCACCAACAAGGACTGGAAGCATGCCGTGGCCGGGCTCCGCCTGCTGCTCGGCCTGATGGGCCTGAAGGTGATATCGGCACCGGGGGCCGGGTGCACCGTCGAGGAGCTGCGCGGTTCGGTGAAGGCCTCCTGCAACATCGTGGTATCGCCGGAATACGCCTCCGCCACCGCTGACCTCTACCGAGAGAGGTACGGCATACCCTGCGTCACATGCGAAGAGGGGGCCCCCGTAGGCTTCAGCGCCACGGAGAGCTGGCTCCGCGCGGCGGCCTCGGCGACGGGGGCCGATCCCTCTGAGGCGCTGGTCAATGTCAAGCACCACCGGGAGATCTCGGTCCAGCTGCTCAGGGAGTTCCAGTCCCACACTACCCTGCCCAAGGGAGCTACGTTCGCGGTCAAGGCGGACAGCTCGGTGGCGCTGCCCCTCGTCAAGTGGCTCCTCAACTATCTGGGGATGGTGCCGGCGTCGGTGCAGCTGAGCCCAGGGGCATGCCGGCCGATGGCCGGCGCCCTGCGCTCGTTCCTGGAGGACAGCGGGTTCGGGGACGCCTGGGAGAAGAGCATCGACGAGGCCAGGCCGGATGTGGCGCTCGCCGACGGCCACACCGCCAGGCTGATGAAGGGGATGGGCGCCTGCCGCGTAGGGGCGGACATCTCGCTGCCGTCCCTGGACAAGTTCGATTTCATCCCCCGTTCCATCTTCGGGCCCCAGGGGGCGATGTACCTGCTGGACGAGATCGTGAACGGCCTCTGAGCTCCGGCCGCGACCTCCCGGATGATGCCGGCCGGCTTAACGCCGGTCATCCCCGTTCATGCGCGCCCCTCTGCCGCGGGCGCATAGTTGTCCCCGTGGCCCACCAGCTTGTTCCCGTCGTTCCCGAGGATCTGCGACAGGGCCTTCAGGCTCAAGGTGTCGCAGAGCCTCTCCGCAAGCTGGACGTTCTCCTCTTTGGCGCTGCACACCGCGTCCCTCACCAGGTACGGGGAGAGGCTCTTGTCGAAGGCCCCGTAGTATGTGGCCAGGACGCATTGCGTGGCGCTCAGGCCCATGAGGACCACGGTGTCGCACCCTCTTTCCCGGACGATGCGCTCCAGGTCCGTCCCGTTGAACGCGTTCATCTGGTCCTTGACCACTTTGCCGTCGGCCTCCGCGGCCGCCAGGCCAGGATGGAGTTCGAACCCCTTGCCGCCGGGCTCAAGGCCCAGGGCCGGGCATGCGTGGTAGGTAAATATCACCGGCGCCCCCGCCGCTCTGAACAGCGAGACCGCCTCGCGCATGTACCCCAGGCGTTCCTCCACCGAGCGCTTCAGTCCGCTGGACATGTCCAGCCATCCGTTCTGTACGTCTATTATGACCAATGCCGCTTTCATATTTTCAACTCCTTTTCATCGCTCCTCAGATGCTGCTCTTCCTCAGCACGTGCATGCTGGCGAGATAGAAGAACGCCCCGAACCCGACCAGGACCACCAGGGAGATCCATGGGAACGGCTGCCCCAGGGCCGCCGACCGTATGCATTCGCTGGCGTGGGTGAGGGGGAGCGCGTACAGCACCGCCTTCAGGAAATCAGGGACCTGGCTCAGGGAGAAGAAGGTGCCGCACAGGAAGGTCATGGGCAATATGACCATGCTGTTGAAGGTGGACATGCTCTGGTGCGATCTCACCACCAGCGCGGCGAAGACCCCCAGAAAGGAGAACGCCAGGCACGAGGTGATCAGGGCGAGGATGAAGAGGGGATCGATGATCAGCTTCGGGGATATGAAGGCGCCCATGATAATGATGGCACCGCAGCTCAGCAGGCCGCGGAGCACTCCCAGGAGGGCCTTCCCGACTATTATGGAGGAGAAGCTGACCGGGGACATCAGGATCTCGTCGAAGCTCTTGTAGTATAGCCGGTCCACGTTCAGCTTCATCGCCGCGCCGCTGAAGCTCACCGACATGGAGGTAAGGGCGACTATCCCCGGTATGATGAAGGCGAGGTAGCTGACGCCATCGACGGTGACGCCCTGGCCCAGGCCGTAGCCGAACGCCAGGAGGTACAGGACCGGGGTGATCAGGCTGGTGACCAGTATGGAGGCCCAATTTCGCCTGAGGAAGCGCAGCTCGGGCCACAGCACCGAGTAGACGTCCCGGAGCGAGAACGCCATCAGGCATCACCGACCTTCTGTCCGGTCAGTTCCACGAAGACATCCTCTAGGTTGGAATCGCGTATGATGATGGTCTTCTCCTCGTCGGAAAGTTCCTGGACATAGCTGGTGGCCCCCGCCCGGTCGGCGAAATAGTGGTAATTGGTCTCCTTGTTCTCCCCGAGCAGCTCCACGGTGGCCATGCCCAGCTTCTGCCGCAGCTCCATGGGAGTGCCCAGGGCGATCAGGCGCCCGTGGTCCATTATGCCCACGCGGTGGCACAGGGCCTCCGCCTCCTCGATGTAGTGAGTGGTGAGGAACACCGTGGTGCCGTCGAGGTTCAGGCGGCGCACCAGGTCCCAGAGCCGCCGCCGGCTTTGGGCGTCCAGCCCCACCGTCGGCTCGTCCAGGAAGAGAACCTTGGGCCGGTGGATCAGCGCGCAGACCACCGCCGCCCGCTTCTTCATCCCTCCCGACAGGCTGTCGACCATCTTATCCACATGGTCCTCCAGCCCCACGTACCCGATGAGTTCGTCGATGCGCTTGTCGCGCTCAGGACGCCCGATGTGGCGGAGGCGGGCATGGAACACCATGTTCTCCCTGACGGTCAGGTCGCGGTCCAGGCTGTTGTGCTGCTGCACCACGCCGATGAGGCTCTTCATCCCCTCCGCATCCCTCACCGTGTCAAGGCCGCCGATGCGGACGCTCCCGGACGTCGGCTTGGTCAGCGTGGTCATCATCCTGATGGTGGTGGTCTTGCCGGCCCCGTTGGGCCCCAGGAACCCGAATATCTCCCCGGCGCGGACGGACAGGTCCAATCCTTTAACGGCGGTGACGTCCCCATACTGCTTCGTCAGCTTCTCGATAACGATGTAGTCCTCCAATCCCTTCCCTCCCTCATTTTGGCTCGTTGATCTCTTCCAGGGCCGTCTCGGCGTCGAGGTAGACGGACTGTATCCTCCGCCTCATTTCCTCGTCCGCCTCCCACAACCCTCTCTGGATCGCTTCCAGCAATCGGCTGGCCATCTCCCTGAGGGCGTAGGGGTTGCTCTCCTCGATCCACTTCCTGGTCTCCTCATCGAACAGGAAGCGCTCCGTGATGGACCGGTACATCCACGGCTCGATGATGTCCGAGGTGGCGTCCCAGCCGATGACATACTCCACCAGCTTGGACAGCTCCTGCGCCCCCCTGAAACCGTGCTCCTTCAGGCCGTCAAGCCACTTGGGGTTGAGCACCCTGCTGCGGAAGACGAACTTGCTCTCCTCCTCCACCGTCCTGGTCTTGAGGCGCTGGGGGTCCGAGCTGTCCCCCATTATCGACAGCGGCTTCCTTCCGCCGAACGCCCTCACCGCGGCGTTCATGCCGCCCAGCATGGTGTAGTCGTCATCTATGTCCAGAAGATCGAACTCCCGGTCCTCGTGGTTCTTGACCGTGACGTTGAGCCGGGAGAGCTTTTCCTTGAAGACCTCGGGCACCTTCTCTCCCCGCCACTCCCTCCCGTAGGCGTGGCAGCCCCAGGTGACATAGGTCTCGGCGAGGTCCTCGGTGGTGGACCACTTCGAGGACTCGATGAGCACATCCACCCCCGCCCCGTGGTCCCCGGGCGGGTCGCCGAATATGCGGACCATGGCCCTGGCCCGGGCCTCCCGGGGGGCGAGGCCCCTGCGCAAGGCCGCTTGAATGTCCTCCCTCAGGTGCATGGCCAGGTAGTTCTCCTCGTCCGACTCGTCCAGGGAAGCGATGGTCTCCACGCCCTCATCGATCATGTCGATGAGGTTGGGAAAGGTGTCCCTGAACAGGCCGCTGATGCGCAGGGTCACGTCGATGCGAGGCCGGCCGAGCTCGGGGATGGGTATGACCTCGAGACCGGTGACGCGCCCGCCGGAGGCGCTCCATCTCGGCCGCAGCCCCATGAGCCACAGGATGTAGGCAATGTCGTCCCCTCCCGTCTTCATGGTGTCGGTGGCCCAGACCACCATCCCCACGTTCTTGGGGTAGCACCCCATCTCCTTCACATGGCGCTCTATCATCTGATCGGCCATCTTCCTGCCCAGCTCCCAGCAGGCCGGGCCGGGGATGGCATTCGGATCGATGGAGTAGAAGTTGCGCCCGGTCGGCAGCAGATGCGCGTTGCCCCTGGTGGGGCACCCGGACGGTCCCGGGGGGACATACCCGCCGTCGAGTCCCCGGAGCAGATTCCCGATCTCATCCTTCGTGCCCATGATGTCGGGATAGATCCTGTCGCAGATGTACAAGGCGACATCGAGCAGCCCGCTGCCACCGGGGAACGATGCCTTCACCATGTCCAGACATGGCCCCTTTTCGAACCCCGCCCCCATCATCTTTTCCAAAAGCCGATGGCAGTCCCCGTCGACCTCGTCCAGGAGCGAGCCTTTCAGCGCCCCGCTGCCAAGGTGCACTTCTGATGGATGGTCCTGGAGGTCCCTGAGGTCGAGCCCCTTGGCCCCGGCCACCGCGGCCCGGAGGGAAGGCACCGGCCCGTTCTGCAGGCGGGTCAGGGAGTAGAGCATCTCCTCCAGCCTCGCCCCTTCGGGCGGCCTGCCCATGATGTGCAGGCCGTCCTTGATCAGGGCGTCCTTGGTCTCCAGCACGTAGTCGTACAGCCGGTCCATTCGCTCGGTCAGGTCCTCCGGGGACGCGTCCGCGGACAGCCCGATCTCCTCGAGCATGGAGATCCTTCTCACCAGGCCGTGGATGCTCTCGGCGAGGGCCCGCGCCTTGTCGCCCTGCCCCCCGTTGGCGGCGTGCAGATAGGCCTGCAGGTCAGCATCGAGATCCATCAGCTCGTCATAGCTCCCCGCCCTGGTCATGGCAGGGATCAGGTGGTCCACGATGGCCGCCGAGCTCCTCCGCTTGGCCTGGACCCCCTCCCCCGGATTGTCCATGATGTAGGGGTTGAGGTTGGGGACACTGCCCAGCACCACGTCGGGATAGCACTCTTTCGAAAGCCCCACGTTCTTACCGGGGAGCCATTCAAGGGTCCCGTGGCAGCCCATGTGTATGATGGCGTGCGCCCCGAAGACCTCCTTGAGCCACCGGTAATACGCCAGGTACTGGTGGGGCATCACCACGTCTGTACTGTGGTAGAGCGTCTCCGCCTGCGCATGATACCCGCGATTGGGCTGGAAGCCGATGAACACGTTCCCGTTGCGTACCCCCGGCACGATCAGGCGCCCGTCCACGTTGTACAGTTCCCCCGGGGGCTGCCCCCAGTCGCGGCACATTGCTTCCCTGGCCCGGGCGGGGACGGCATCGAACCATTGACGGTACCGGCCCTCTTCGACGGAGTCTGCGGCCCGTTCCTTTATTTCCTGGGAGGAGAGCCACTCGACGTCGTTGGTCACTCCCTTCATGATCTCGTCCAACAGCTCCTTGCCGTGGGAGAGCGTTCTGTCCAGCGTGTAGCCGCGGTCCTTCATGGCCCGGAGGATCGAGGCCACGCTCTCGAAGGTGTCCAGTCCGGCGGCGCCCCCCACGCGGTCGTTCTTGGGAGGGTACATGTACAGCAGGATGGCCACCTTCCTCTGAGCGACCGGCGTCCGCCTCAAGTCCCCCCATGCCTTGGCCATGGAGGCAACCCTCTCTATCCTGTCCGGCATGGGCACGAACTTTCGCTTGCCGTCGGCGGCGGTTTCGGTGCAGGCTATGGGGACGGCGATGATCTGCCCATCGTACTCCGGCCACACCACGTTCGTAGATATCTCCACGGCCCCCAGGCCGGTGAGGCTTCCCTCCCATTCGGTCCGAGGCTTCCACAACGTCATGGCCTGAAGGACCGGGACGTTCAGGTCCCCGAAGAAGTTGTGGACGGCCGCCCGGACGCTCCCGTCCCCGGGGGTCGACAGAGACAGCTGGGAAAAGCCCATGTTCAGGATGACCGCGTCGACTCGCGATGCATTTCCGTCCATGAAATATCGGTCCACCACTGCCCTGATGCCGATCGATCCAGAAACGGGGTTGGGGGAGGCGATGAAGAACACCGGGATGACGTTCGCTCCTATCCGCTCAAGCTCCCTGATCAGCGCGTCCATGGGCTCCAGGTCGTTCGACAGCCAGTATCCCTGGAAGAACATGACTCCCACGGTGGGGCGGGCCGGGTCCAGGGTCCCCAAGTAGGTCGGGAGGTCGACATCCCTGGGATGGTCCGGGTGATAGATCCCCTCGGTCCTCTGCCTCTGGGGGGGCGGGACCTCCACATCGAGCCCGCTGATGACGCGGCACGCCCACAGCAGCAGGCCCCGCTCATTCTCGCCGCCGCCCAGCTCTATGTAGGACCTCAGAAGCCCGTAGTCCTCCGAGGTCCCCTTGAACAGGCCGCGTACCTCCGCCGCCACCTCGGGCATGCCGCTGTTGATGAACACCAGCCCTTTCGCCCTTTCCGCCGCCGCCCTGAAGCGGTCCCATTTCTTGAAATGCGTGGTGTCGCTGTGCAGGCGAACTATCACGAGGTCGGCCTCCGCGACCAGCTTCAGCATCTCGATGAAGGACCTCTCGTTCGCATCGAGGTCCTCGGAATCGGCGCAATGGACCTCGATGTCCATCCCCACATCTCTCAGCGATCTTGCAGGTGGCAGAATGTTGGAGCTGTCCCTCGCTCCGGCCGCGATGTTGACGATCTTCACGCTCTCCACGCCCCCGCCGCGGGAAACCCGCTCATCTCCCCTCATCGCTTCAGCGAAGGAGCGATGATCGGCCCTTTTGCCGAAGAACCTGAAGCGGTCCCCGTGAAACCTTCTCCAGTGAGTTCTGGACCGAAAGTGGGATATATCGTCCAGCTTATTAATGCTTCTCAATTGATGATAATGATTATCATTTATTGGGCAATTATATGTAGAGACCCACCCATGCGGAATCCGAAGCGCGATATCTGGTGATAGGGAGGGGAGCTATCGGCAGTGGCCTAGTTAGTACCCCGCGGCGGGCACGAAGGGGATGATACAGGGTGTACCCGGAAGAGGACATAGTGAGATGGACCAAGCAGATGAAGACGATAATCGACATCGTCTACGCGAGCGACGTTCACCTGACGGCCGACGAGATATTCCTGGAGTCCAAGAAGACCCTCCCCAACATCAGCCTGGGGACCGTATACCGGAACCTAAACAGGCTGAGCGCGCAGAATATGATATCGATCGTGCCCAGGGGGGCGGTGAACACCTTTTCGAAGCCTCATGACAGCAGTGCCTACTTCGAGTGCGACAGGTGCCACAAGCTTTACCGCATCCCCTACAGCACTTTCGGGCTGAACGTATCGGATCTGTCCAGGAAGAGCGGCTTCAGGGTCGGGAAGACCACCTTGAACATGAGCGGCGTGTGCAGGGAATGCCTGAAGAAAATGTCCGTCGAGGGCGAGCCGCGCCCGCCGGTGGCCGTTGATATGCACTGACGGTCCTTTGATCGCCGTCCACGTTCAAGAGGATATTATAGGTAGCAGCAATTACTACCGCTCTTTATGGGCGCGAGCATCAGGCGGTGGACCAAGCAGATGAAGACGATAATCGACATCGTCTACAACAGCAATGTCCACCTCACTGCCGACGAGATCTACGTTGAAGCGAGAAAGGTCCTGCCCAACATCAGCCTGGGGACCGTATATCGGAACCTCAACAAGCTGAAGGCGCAGGGGATGGTGTCCGAGGTCCCCAAAGGGCCCCTCAATACATATGCCAAGCATCCCGACAGCAATGCCCATTTCGAGTGCGAGAAATGCCACCGGCTGTACTGCATACCCATGGACATGAGCGTTTACGACCTGTCCAGGAAGAGCGGCTTCCAGGTCAACCGGTGCTCCCTGAACATGAGCGGCATCTGCAAGGAATGCGAAGAGAAGGCGAGTGAGGATTGACCTCCGCCTATATACTTCTAATAAGAAGCTTTATTAGTAATTCATCTCATTAGCATCCAGGTTGGATGTATCGTCCAATGGGGATGAAGCAAGGGATGAGGGAATTGGCCGGAGCGGCATCCAGATGCTCTCTTCGCGCCTAAGTCCGCAGCAGATCACGAGGAGAGTGTAAATAAAATGCACATCATGGAAGGATTCCTGCCGCTGGAGTGGTGCCTGGTATGGTTCGCCATCTCCATACCCATCGTGGCATGGGGGGCGATCAAAGTGATCAGAACATTGAGAGAGCATCCGGAGCAGAAGATGATCCTGGCGGTGTCGGGGGCGTTCGTGTTCGTCCTCTCGTCCCTGAAGCTGCCGTCGGTGA
>NZ_CAJE01000019.1 GCF_000308215.1 Methanomassiliicoccus luminyensis B10 | reverse complement strand
CCGGCTCCTCATCCCATCCCACCGGGACGGGGGCCTCCACCATGCTGTACGGCGTGGCCATAACCTCGGTTCTGTCAACGATAGTCCTGATCTTCCAGGCCATCCTCCTAGCGCACGGGGGCCTGACCACCCTGGGGGCCAACATATTCTCCATGGGCATCGCCGGGCCGGCAGTGGCGTACGGTGTGTTCAAGGTCATGCAGAAGGCCAAGATCGGCCTGGTGCCCACCGTTGCCGTGACGGCATCGCTCGCCAACCTGGTGACCTACGTAGTCACGGCGATACAGCTCGCCCTGGCCTACCCCACCGCCGGGAGCGTGATCACCTCGCTGGTCACCTTCCTCGAGGTGTTCGCCATCACCCAGATCCCCCTGGCCGTGGCGGAGGGCATATTGATGGTCATGTTCTTCGATTACCTGTCCAAGACCAGGCCGGACCTGCTGGAGGGCAAGCTCTTCTTCAAGAAGAAGGACACCGAAGTCGTGGCGGGGGCGTGATCGCATGGACTCTCGCATCAACTATGCCATCGGGTTCGCGCTGATCGCGGGCATCTGCGTCCTGGCCTTCGTCCTCAATCCGGGGAGCGAGTTCGGAGGGGCCGACGGTGAGGGCGGGGACAAGATCGCCGAGATCGACCCTGACTATGAGCCCTGGTTCTCCAATATCTGGGAGCCTCCCGCCGAGACCGCCTCCCTGCTGTTCGCCCTGCAGGCCGCCATAGGCGCGGTCATCATCGGCTACTTCATCGGCTACGAGAGGGGCAAGAGGGCCGCCCCGAAGTCCTTGGGCGCGGCGAGCGCCGCACCGGCCAAGGCGGGCCAGCAGGAACTCTCCGAGAACAAGCCTGGGAACGCGTGAAGACATGTTCGCGATGGACGAGATCGCCTACGCCTCGCCGTTCCGGGACTGGTCGCCCCTGGGCAAGCTTGTCCTGGCGATCGCGCTCCTGGTGTCGTCGCTGGCAGCCTCGTCCATCGCCATACCAATTTTCATTTTCCTGATAGGCTTCGGCCTGCTGTTCGCCTCCACCAAGCTGCGGTTCCCCCGGGTGATCGCCCTCGCGCTGCTGGAGGGCTTCCTGATCTTCTTCATCGGGGCGTTCGTCATCGCGCTGGTGACGGCGGGGGATACAAAATGGGCGCTGGACCTGGGGCTGTTCACCTTGAACTTCTCCCAGCAGGGGGTGGACCTGGCCCTCATGGTGTTCATGCGCGCCGTCGCCGGCGTGACGGTGATGCTGTTCTTCGCCACCTCCACGCCGATACCCCACCTGGCCAACGCCCTCCGCCAGCTGCGGCTGCCCAAGGAGATCGTCGAGCTCATTGTCCTGGTGTACCGGTACTCCTTCCTGCTGCTGGAGCAGCTGGAGACCATGTACGTGGCCGCGGAGTGCCGCCTGGGCCTGCGGGGCCTCAAGAACAAGTTCCGCACCACCGCCAGGATGTCGGTGGGTATGTTCACCCGCTCCCTGGACGTAGCGGACCGCTCCCAGGTCGCCCTGAACTGCCGGAGCTTCCGGGGGGAGTTCCACTGCTACCGGCCCCCCGCCGGCATCACCGCCAAGTGGGTCATCGTCTCGGCCGGGATGTTCGCCATTATGTACGTCGCGAACATACTATTAGTAGACCTTTCGTCCCTCACCGCGATGTTCAGACTGTGATATCATGGACCGCCGAACAGTGCTCAGCACCAAGGGCCTCACCTTCAACTACCCCAACGGGGTCGCCGCCCTCAAGAACATCACCATGGAGATCGGGGCAGGGAGGAAGCTGGTGCTCCTCGGGCCCAACGGCGCGGGCAAGTCCACTCTATTCCTGCACTTCAACGGCATCCTCAAGCCCAAGGGAGGGGAGGTATGGTTCGAGGACTCCCCCATAAAGTACGACCAGAAGAGCCTCGCCTCTCTGCGCGAGCAGGTGGCCATGGTGCTGCAGAACCCTGATGACCAGATCTTCTCCACCACCGTGGAGGAGGACGTGGCGTTCGGGCCCATGAACCTACGTCTGGACCGGAACGAGGTGGAGAAGCGCATCGACGAGGCGCTGCACCTGGTGGGGATGGAGGACCTGCGACAGCGTCCGACCCAGCAGCTGTCCTTCGGACAGAGGAAGAGGGTGTCCCTGGCCGGGGCGCTGGCCATGAGGCCCAAGGTCCTCATAATGGATGAGCCGACCGCCGGCCTGGACTCGGAGATGGTCCACGAGCTCATCGAACTGTCCGATGAGCTGAACCATCGCGGGATGACCATGATAATGTCCACCCATGACATCGAGACGGCCTACGAGTGGGCCGACGAGGCCATGGTGATGTCCAAGGGTGAGCTGATGTTCGCCGGAACGCCGGAGGAGCTGTTCGACCGCCACGAGCTGGTGGACAAGCTCCGCATCGTCCCGCCCTTCGTGGTGAGGATGAACCAACAATCCTACTACCGCACCGGGAGGCCGGAGATGCCGTTCCCCCGCAGCCTTACCGAGCTGGCCCTGAAGTGCTTCCCCCTGGAGGGGCGGCCGGGGGAGAGGGCCGACCTGGACCCCAGCGCCACGGTGGCGCCCCCGCCGGTGGGGACCCTGTACGTGGTGGATGTGGAGGACCCCGGCTACCCCGAGCAGGTCCGCTCACTGGCGGTCCGGATGAACGGCCTCCACCACTCCTCCGGAGCGTACGGGGCCAAGGCCCGCCGCCTGGTCCGCGAGGGCAAGATCGACGTGCACAATCCCTTCCACGCCCTGGAGAACGCCCTCCTGCAGCTGAGCCTGGGGAAGCACTACGTCCTGTACACCGACACCACCCTGATATCGCTGGTAGGCTCGCACCTGTCCAAGCTGGAGCAGAAGTCTGGGAAGAGGGTCAACGTCCTGTTCTGCAACCACCTGTCGTCATCGCCGGCAAAGAAAGAGGGCGCGGCCGAACTTCCCCAGCAGGAGCGGCACGAGGTCAGCGGCCTGGTGAAAGAGGCCGCCAAGGGGACCCGCACCTGACGTCACCGGGGCTCCCAGGTGCCGAAGGCGCCGTACATGAAGATGAGCGCTACCAGGATGACGTCCATGTAGATCATCGAACCGAGCGCGTAGACGTAGAGATCATGCAGGTACCGGGTGCGCATGATATCCGCTTGGGAACGTGCCCCTTATCAAGCCTCCTCGGACGACGAGGCTGCGACGGTCCATGCGTGGGTGATACTAATGCGGCCGGACCAGAACGCTGCCCCCCCCCCGCCCCAACGCTCAGTGCCATCAGCGGCTTGCGACGATGAACAGCCGCTTGAATGGGAACAGGACCTTGCCATCGACCCGCGTCGGATATCTCTTCACGAGGTTCTCCAGAACGGCTTCCTTGAACGTCCGGGCTTTTTCCCTGTTCAACCGCTCTAGGTATGGCCTCAATCCCGTCGATGACAACATTGACACTATGGCTTGGTGGTCTGGCATTATATGATGGTACTCGGTCGCCCAGATGTCGATGGAGCTTGCTCTCTCGCATAGTATGTCATAATACAGTTCGTCAGGATTGTGCACCAGTCCGCTCTTGAAATCAAGGAAATAGTCTCTCCATTCATCGGATGCGACCACCTCATCGATAGCTTGAGAGGCCGGCATCCTGTCGAACTGCGGTATCTGCGCCGCAAAGGTCCCGCGCTCCCGCAGCATGCCGAAAAGGCGCGGTATCAGTGATGGGTGGTCCGGCATCCACTGGAGCGACGCGTTCGAGAACACGATATCGAAATCACCCAGGTCGGATAGGTCATCACACGCATCCCTGGAGACGAACTCGATGTTGGGATGGTCTTCCTTTGCTTTCTTTATCATGCTCTCTGAACTATCCAAACCGATGATGTGGGCCCCTGGCCATCTCTGCTCCAATACCGCCGTGCTGTTGCCCGGCCCGCAACCGATGTCCAGTATGCGTCTGGGTTCATCCAGGCCTATATGTGAGGTCAGATCGTATACTGGCCGAGTGCGTTCTTTGCCAAATCTAAGGTATTGCTTGGGGTCCCAATCAGACATGACATCATCCAAACCAATCGGGCGCACGATCGGCCGTCATGAATCCGCCGTGCTGCTCCAAATTATTGACGGGCGATATATACCTGACTTGGCGGGAGAAGATCGTTCGGATTTGATCGATGTTCCTGATAAAATTTTGAGTGGGCCCACCCGGATTTGGATATGCCTGGCTCACTGGCTTCTGGCAAAACTGCCCAAAAAATTGACACCCTTTTCGGCCACATACGGACCTGGGCCCGTTCGAACCATGTTCTTCAACAGGCCATCTCTGAAGGCAGGCTAGTCATTCAAAGGAGTGGGAAGAACGTCGAGGGCTCGGCAGGGGATGCAGCCGGGCCCTCTAACGAAGGGGTGATCGCGTGAGCGATTACTCCGCATATGACCTCGCCGCCGAGCCGTCCGTGCTCGGCAGCCCCTTGGTCGTCGTCATGTCCCTGTGGGCAGGCATGGCCCTGCTAGCGGCCGTCCTGATGGCCTTGGCGGGGTGGTCTCTGTGATCCCTGACCTCCAAGACGCGAGGCGAGGGAGCTTCATCGGCAGCTTGACCTTCAACGAGCTGTCCGAGAGGGACCGTGCGATCATCGAGAGGGAGCGATCACACCAACGGGACCCCCCTCGGCCGGAGTCGGGACCAGGCTATAGATCCATCGCGGCGGGTGATCGCCAATGAGCCTGGCCGCCGTGAAGCGCCGTACGATCGTAGAGCTGCCGGAGCCCTGGAGGCGCGGCCGCAGGTGCGCAACGTGCCAGGACTCCAACCTGACTGACCTGGAATGCCTGGCCTATCACCGTTCGGGCGTCGTGACGGTGCCGGTCGGCGGCTTCGACGAGAGAGACCCGGCGATGGTCGGGCCCCTGGATTGCTGGCGGCGTCGGGAGGTCCCGCTGATCAGGGTGCGCGATGCAGCACCACCGAAGGAGGTCGACGCCGATGGTACGGACTAAGGATGCCGGTGCCCAGGAAGTCATCAACTTCGTCAACACCCAGCAGCCTTGCTCGATGTGCAACCAGGCATACTCCCTGCGCTGGGAGTCCCGGAACAGTAAGGAGGCTCAACGATGAGCAAGTTCAACTGTGTGAACTGGGACAAGAAGTGCCCGATCGACAAACCCTGCTCATTCTACGCCCCCGTCAGTATAGATGAGCCCGATCTCCCCAACCTGCACGAGTGTCCGCTGATCAAGGGTGTCCAGGTCAGCTTCGTCAAAGTCGACCACAATGGAGCACCATTGGCCGAGGTGCAGCCGCCGAAGGCCCAGCAGGTGGCCAGGTGCCCCAAGAACCTCCATAACGACGCTCTGATGATGGACCTGAGCAGGGCGACCATGAGCCTTCTAAAGAGAGAAGTCGAGGAGGCTATGGCCGCCTTCGGCATCGATGCACCCGACGCCTACGAGTGGGTAGCTAATTTCCACGCCAGGAGCGGGTGCTGATGACTGCCACGAAATCCTTTCCTTTCTTTCCCTCTCACCGCAGGACCCTTGCTCGAGTAACGGTCCTGCATCACCGCGGAGCGCCCGATCACTCCGCTTCACCGATCACTGTCCTCAGCGTAGCTAAGGATCGTGTCCCGCAGGCCGGGATACGTGGAAATGAAATGTGTGTGTGCAACCCCTGTATTGCATCTGGAGCGCATGAAAAGGCAGGACCCCTAGGCTGGACAGCCCCTAGGACGGGGAGAGGACGGGCAGAGACCCCCTCGATCGTCCTAGAAACGGTCGATACTGGCCTAGAAACGGGTTCCACGCGAAACCGCGTTCGATAACCGCGTTTCCGCCGCGCCTTATTCGAGGACGCTAGCGGCCGTCGCGGGGCGACGGCGAGTGGAAGTGCTGCTGGACCGGAAACGGTGAGAGCCCGCCGCAGCGGGCTCCAACGGCGGTTCCAGAGGTTCCAGGGGCAACAGGGGGGTTGCACACACACAAAACCAATCACATAGACAACCAGGTGATAATGTGGACAAAAAGGACAGACAAATCAGCCTCATCCTGCAACGGCTCTATGATCACTATCATGAGTCCGACAACATCCATGAGCAGCACGGCTTGATTAGCCGCAGCGCGTTCTGCTACGCTGCCGGCCGGTACCTGCCGAACGCGACGGACCAGCGCACCAGGGATAACCTCTGGCGGGTCGCTCATGAGCGCGAATATTTGTCGCCAGCACCGCTCACCAGGACCTTCAACGGTTTGCTGACCGGCCAGGATAAATCATACGTAAAGTCAGAGATATGGGCGG
This sequence comes from Methanomassiliicoccus luminyensis B10, assembly GCF_000308215.1. Taxonomy (NCBI): domain Archaea; kingdom Methanobacteriati; phylum Thermoplasmatota; class Thermoplasmata; order Methanomassiliicoccales; family Methanomassiliicoccaceae; genus Methanomassiliicoccus; species Methanomassiliicoccus luminyensis. Next base: position 56,163 of record NZ_CAJE01000019.1, on the reverse strand, counting down.
CCGGCGGACGAATAGAGGTTCCGGCGTTGGACGAGCTTCATGAGGTCCTTGCGCAGCCGGCGCGGGCGAGGTCGTAACATGCCCGCGAACGTGCCCGAGGCTCCCGGCGAGGGAGAGGCCGACCAGCTCCCGGACAGCGGCACTATCGCCCGATTTAGGGCCTATGATGCGGCAATATCGCATCAAATAAGGGCCTTCTTTGAGCGGCGCGGCCGCCCGGCCTCGGCCGAGTGGTATGAAGGCATTCTGTACGGGTGGTGCATGGGGACGATCTGCGGCGCGGTGTCGGTGTTCCTATGGTTTCAGATATATTAGGCCGCCTGACCAAAAAGGTCGAGCCGAACACCCTTTACGAGTGGGTCACGGTCGAGATATGCCCCAAACAGGCTGCAAACCTCGCTAAGCTCAAAACTCTAAAGCGGCTGAAAAAGTCGGAGGTCGTGCAGCTCGCTCTTGATCAATTGTTCGCATCGGCATCGCCAGACGACATCGAACGCATGGTCCAAGAGCGGCGCGGCTGACCGCTCGTATTTAAATTTTCACTTTTCAGGGTTTCATAATTGGTATATCCTATTCAGGCTAATCATGGCCTGGTGGTACAAACGCACCTGTCAGAAGCAATCAAATCCCGGTTCCCCAATCTCGGGCCGGTGGCCATGCTGGCCTTCGCTCTCACCCTCGTGATGGCGTTGGCCATGACCGCACTAACGGGCACCGTCGCCGCAGCCACGAACACGACGGACGCCAACACTCTGTACTGCGGCATAACCATCCTCGAATGGGCCGTGATCGTGCTGGCGTTCCTCTTGCTGGCCCTATTCGGATGGCTCAGGAACATCTACCTGTTCTTCGGCTTCATCTTCCTGGTGATCGTGGTGCTGATCGTCCACTTCTTCGGCGCGTGAGGTGGGCGGTATGACTGATAAAAACACCAATCCCCGGCGCTTTGCCGGGGCCTCTATTTCCTTGTTACTGGCTCTGTCCTTTGTGGCTCTGGCCTTCGCGCCCGTAACCCAGCCCGCGCGAGCAGAGACGGATTGGAATATCATCGGAGGTGGAGCCCTGCTCGGCGCGGGCTCTGGAGCCCTCATCGGCGGGGCCATCGCTGACGGTCCCGGCGCGGTCGCCGGTGCCGTGGTCGGCGGGGTGTGGGGAGCAATAGCAGGATGGTTCGCCCAGGACTCCCAGGAAGCGGCGGCATCGTCCGCTGGCAACCCTCAAGCTAAGGGCCTCTATGCTAGCACTCTCAGGAATATCAATGAAAACTATCTGAGCCTGGCCCACACCAGCGCGGCCAACGATATTAACAACTATGAGATGAGCTCGCTCTATTACGCCCGCAAGGCCGAGTGGGCCGCTCTCCAGCTCTACCAGGAGCAGACAGCAGCAGAAACTGCGCACACGTACGACCCATACTATGTGGCTGCGGAAGGCGAGATCGCCAACGGCACCATGGCGATGATGTGGAAGATCGCCGAGACCTACAACGCCATACTAAACTCAAACGCAGACTTGGCTGATACCTTTGTCGGAACCTACTCGGGGATGCAATGGGGATACACCTATGGCACAGGCACCAAAGTGCCCTCCACGATGGAAACCAACAATCCTCTTATAGCTAAGGTCGGGATGCGCCTCATCCTCAAACCAGACGCTACGGCGAAGTGGGCGACCTTCTCTGCTGGCAGTCCTCTGATGGTGATAAACCCGCCCGGCGAATCAATAGTTACATTCGACCTGAAGATTGTGGACCACGGCACCTACAGCAGCACGCAGAGCCTTACCCTGGGGGGCGGGGACGTCAAAATAATCAATGTACCGGTGTCTGGCGAGTACAAAATATCGTATACATCCGGCAGTGGGAGCAATATAGTGGTGTTCGGTCTAATGTCAAATGCCCTTACTAATTCAGAGAGCATAGCGTCCCAGATAGTAGTATTCGGTCAGGGAACTGGAGGTGCCCTGGAATGCAGGACTATTAATGCAATTGGTATTTATTTCCAGGAAGAGGTTGCCATAGAACTGTTCCCGATGCGCCAGAACATGGCGTCGATATTGGATAAGGTAAATATCATGAACGCCCAGGCGAACAGCTTCGCCCAGGCGTACTATAATACCCTGGTGTCTCAGGGCGGGGGCGACAACAGGGTAATGCCGGATATAATCTTCCCGGATCCCGATGCGCTAGCGGAAATGTCGCCGGAGGAGATCTATGCGATCTACCTCGCCTATCTGTATCAAATGCAGGGCGGGTTCGGCAGCTACTCCGTGCAAACCCCAGACTCGGTCAACATCAGCCAGGAATCGCTCAAGCTCAAGGTGCGCGGCTCGATTTACTATGCCAACGGCACCCTGGCATACGCCAACACTACGGTATTCGCCCCGTACGTGAGCCTGGAGGATATGCACCTGGTGATAGGCCGCAACAACATGACCCAACCGGGATTCGCGGTTATCTGGGGCAGCGCATCGAGCCTGGGGGAGCTCACGCAGCTCTCCAACATCGCCTATCTCTCGCTGGCCGTAGGCGACTACTTCATCATCGAAGAGATGACGTTGGATGGGGTTCCGATTACGGAGACCGATCTGACGGTGCACACCGTGGAGTATTATATCTATGACCAGTACAACCCCATCACCCCGCCGCAGAACCCTACGGACCTGGAATATCTCCTGGCCCATTGGTACTGGTTCGCGGTCATTATAGGGGCGATCCTGGTCCTCGCGTGGATCCCGACCCGCAATCCTGCAATCGGGATCATCGGCCTCATCCTACTGGTGGCTGGCCTGGGATTCTGGCTGTACGCTGACTGGAAGGACGCCGGCGGCCTGCTCTCTGGCCCGTTCCACGACATCCGGGGGAGATTGTGATCATCGCCCGCAGCCCAAACTTTTTAACCTATTTTTACTCAGTTTATCCTCTAAATACAAACAATTATTGCCCTAATAATGCTTACATTATCCCAATGAGGCACACTGCATGAGGGCCCGCACTATCTCCGCTATGGTCCTGCTGGCCATGCTCGCGCTATGCATCGCCGCTCCGTCCGCGTCCGCCGTGAGCACCGATCTACAGCGCGTTTCTGCACCTGGGGTGGACCTGTGGATATCGGACTACGCCCAGGTGCAGTACAGCGAGATCGTGCTGCTCATCAACTACCTGGACACGCCGGTAGTTCTGCAACTCCGAGAGGCAGCTAGCGGAGAGAACGTCACCACGTACACGCTGGCCCCAGGATCTAGCGAGGTCTACGAGCTGGTCTACCCTAATCTGGGCCAGTATACTGTGGTGGTCGGCGATCTCTCCGCCGCGCTCATCGAGCTGCCGAGGGAGCGGCCGGCCACGTACCTGCCGCCGCCCAGGGATAGCGGATGGAGCTGGACGCGTCCTGACAGCTCGGAGCCGAAGATCTACACCGCGGCCGATGTCGCGGAGATGATCGCAGACACCATCTCCCGCATCACCATGGAGGTCTGGATACTCACGTTCATCACCGCCATAGGCGGATTCGCGGCCGGCGCGGCGGTCAAGAGGTCCACCCTGTTCCTGGTGCCGGCCGATGTGATCTCCATCTTCATCTACGCATTCGTGGCCACCGATCTGCTGTTCGACTGGACCGGCCTGGGCATCGGCCTGTACTACGTTCCGTTCATCGCTGGCTACCTGATCGGGTTCTTCGTCGCACATGTCACCTATGTAATGGTGCAGCAGGACGATCTTGGGAACAAAACGAGCACCAAGCGGCCGGTGGTCCTGTACTCGCCCAACGAAGAGATCGGGTACTGCATTCAGCAGCAAAGCAACAAGGCCCTGATCAAGCGGTGGATGGGATACCATCACCGCCTGGGCACCGACGCCGGCCTAGCCCCGGACTGGGCAGACTCCACCAAGTACCCATACTTTCCGAAGTTCCGCCGCATGGTGATCATGGTGGAGGAATCGGTCACGGAGTATGAGGATAAACCGTTCATGAAGTGGTTCACCGTCCGGACCTACACGACATACTGGCAATTGTCCAACGCCAGCAAGTTCCCCAAGGGGATGTGGAAGAAGAGCAGCGCGGCGATCATCTGGGCCAGGGACCTAATCAACAGGCTGTACGGGGACCTCATCACCGAGCGGCAGAAGGGGCAGATGGTGGCCACGCAGGTGGCTGCCGAGATGCATACCTACACGATCGGCAGGTCGACGCACCGCGCAATATTCGACCAGTTCACCGGCGCGGTTCCACCGCTCAACATCCCGGAGACACAAGAGAACGTGATGAGGCCGGTCACCAGGGCGACGGCAGCGCCGCAGCGCATGCCAGAGGACGTCGAGCCGGAGCAGACCGAGAGGGAGGACAAGGACGAACTGGAAGAGGAATCGGAACCGACAATGGAAAAGAAGAATCGGAGGAAGAATTAATGGCAACGGGAGAGACAGGACTAAAGGCCAGGGTACTGGAGGTAGTGAGGTCGACCAAGGCCCAGCGCGAACCGCTGTTGACCGGCTCGCAGTACAGCGATACGAAGAAAGTCATCCAGCATTATGAAGAGCAGCGCAAGTACCTGCTGGACCGCCTCGCGGAAGCAGAGGGTGAGCTGGAGGCGTGCAAGGGGGTGAGCCGCCAGGGCATGATCGTGAAGGAGGGCTTCCAGGTCAAGGGCTACGGGCTCCTGGTGCCGCTCCGGGACGACCTGGACATATGCGCAGAGCTGGACAAGGCCATCAATTCGATGCAGCACGCCTATGGCCTGGGCCTCTACATGGAGGGCGCGCACGAGGGCAAGATCGTGCTGTATCCCTACCAGGTGCGGGAGCTGTCGCTGTGGTTCCCTGAACCATTGATCTACGACCTGACGGCCGAGATGGCCACGTGGAAGAGGTCCTTCAAGGCCGCGTACGCGGTGCAGGTGTACGCCGGCGCGGTGAAGAGCGTCGAGCAGGCGATACGCTGGGAAGAGAATGCCGCCACGATCGTGGGGAACGTCGAGCTAGCCGAACGCCTGAAGGAGAGCGATACCACGCTGCTGGTGTCCCTCGCCGCGGCGGCTCAGGCCGATGAAGAGAAGCGTACGGCGGCCAAGCTGCCGGCCGAACCTACCCTTGCTGAGGTGGAGAAGACCATCCAGGAGATGGCGGCCGGCGACCTGGAGATAAGAACCCCCTCGGCCATCGCCGGGGGCTCGCCGCTCGACGCGAAGGACCAGCTCACCGGGATCGACGTGGTGAACACCAAGAGCCCCCGGAAGAAGATCAAGAGCGGCGAGAGGGCCAAGCCCCGGAAGAAGGGGAGCAACGCGTGAACGGCGATCTGCTGACCGGGGGGTTCACGGCCGGCCTGCTCTCCACCAGGGCTATGTGCCATCCGTGGGAGCGGGCCGACCTCACCGACCTAACGTATCAGTACCTGCTCCCGCCGCTGAAGGCCGGCAAGGTGGCCTTACGCCACGGGGCGGTGGTCGCTCTTCCGGAGGCCGGCAAGACCGAGATGATCAACGATGTGGCCTATCACGTCCGGGACTTCTATGGCGAGGATGCCGTCAATATCGTATTCGTTGACTGGCTCCAGGATGCCCTGGACAACATGGACGATAGGCCGGTGCAGCTCCTCCTGGTGGACGATGCGGTGAAGAAGGCCAACTCCCGGAAGAGCGGCGGCAATGCCGATGACGCTGCCGACTACTTCGAGATACGCCACCAGTTCGAACGGCTCGCCCGCACCAGGACGGGGGTGATCATCCTGATCTACGTGACCCAGCGGTTCAAGTCCCTGGACATTGTGTTCAGGAACGCCATGTACCTCTGGTTCAAAACCAGCACCATCGACCCGGACGATCGGGACATCATCAAGAAGTATATCGGGGCCCAGGCATACAACGACCTAGAGGATGTATCCGCGAGGATCTACTACCATCACGATGACGAGGCCAAGGGCAGGAGCATCATCCATCTGCCCCTGGAGCGCCGCACCGGGTGGTTCCGCAGCACCATGCGCCCGCGCATCATTCACCTGGTGGGGGAGCAGGAAGCGCGGAGGCCGCCCGCGGAGATCTTCACCTTCGACCGGATGAAGGTCCTGGAGGATCTAGCCAAGGAACCGGAGTGGAAGAAGAAGGTCTTGGTCTACACACTGGCTGATAACGGGCTCACGTACGATCAGATCGGCGAGCACCCCGATGTGCAGCTGAAGAAGGCCCGCATCTCCACAGTGATCAACCAGGTGAGGGGAAAGCTCAGCGAGCTGTCCGGGCCGGCGTACGAGAGGTGGAAGGCCGCACAGCTCGCCAAAGAGGGATGGGAGGTAAAGCGCGACGGGCGGCGCGGCAAGCCTGACCTGGTGGCCACCATGGAGGAGGATGCCTTTGTGATCAACTGCAAGTGCTGCGAGTACCGTCGCCCGCTGATCATCGACCGGAGGGACCTCCGGCCAGAGATCGAGAAGGCGTTGCAGCTGAGGTCTTCCAATCCTAACGTGCGGGTATCGGTCAGCGTGTGGAACCTCTGGGACATGAGGGAGCAGAAGAAGACCTTCGACCCGGCCATTGTTCCGGAGCGGATCGAGTTCCTGCCCCAAACTAAGTGAAAAATCGGGGGCTCAGACACCACAAATCCCCCGATTTTGATGTGTTTCTCAAACTTCCCATGGCCAGCGGAGCGAGCGAACGGGACGGGGTGTTCGTGCCCGCCCCCGTTCTCTCTAGGAAAAATAGGATAATGTTTGTACTATTGGGCTACAAGCGGTCAGGGACAGGGGTGATAGTAATTATCATTGCCCAAATAGTACGTAGGTAGCTCCAGAAGGTTGTTCTCATCGAAGCGGTCTCCACGGGTTCTTAGGTATTCACCTCTCCTAGCGTCGTTGATGACCTCGACCTCCACTCGAGTGTAGGTCACTACCTGTCTTCCCCTGTAGACGTATGACCAGAACTTGTCGCCGCTTTTTATTCTAGAGATTACCCAGGCAGACGAGTAGATCTTGTTGTCCGGAGATGCTGTCTTCAGATGTGTGATTGGGGAATCGCTATCACACACTTTTTCCCTAACCGTTCCATCAACTTGATAGTCGCTCATATGGAAACGATTGAAAGGTTAGATTATAAACGCTACTTCCGGGTGATTGAAAGTACCACCAATATTTTTACATCCAGCAATTATCCATCAACTGAAAACACAACTAGGCTCACCAACGTGGTGATCGCCGCCATGGCGGCGATCACCGGGCAGGTTCTTCACCACCGTGTTCTTCACCACCGTGTTCTTCACCACCGTGTTCTTCACCACCTCGGTCATGCCCAAAATATGAAAACTCGAGTTTTCATAATTGGTCAATTTGAATTTTCAAAAATAATCGAAAAATCGATGAAACATCTGGGAGTGCTGGCTCATATTTTGTGCTAATTTTGCTCTGAGCATGTGCCCGGTGCCGGCGTCGAGGGACCCGGAGGGGGACCTGCTCGGCTGCCGCACCGGCGTCCGTCGATAAAGCGGTGGTCGACGTTAGTAGTCGCTCCGGAAACCTATCGATGTAAGGAGTTCAATCGTCTTCTTCCCCTGCCCCTCTGTCATCCTAATCCGCTGCTTACCGTGGTCGATGGAGACGCTGTAACATAATAATTTTGTAGGGCTATTTTTACGTTACAACTCCCTATTTTTCATCTATTTTCTTCCCTGTCATGCGCTTTAAACCGACCATTATTATTTACCGGCCGGGGAGAACATGACGGATTCGAACATCGATGCTCAGCAAGAGCCTAACCCTAAAGAGTCGTGGTGGAAAAGGAACGCGCACCCTATATGGAGCAAGAAGCTTTCGAAGAGGTCCCGGAACCTGTCCATTTTGACCATGATCATCTGCGCTGTGTTGGTCGTGGTAATGGTCTCAACCCTATTGGGGCAGGGAATATTCTTCCGCTCCGCGACGGTGTATGTGAACGCTCAGAGCAGCCACATAACCAACACCGTGACCCTTACTATCGAGGTGAACGACATTGAGATCTACAACGGGCCTCTCGGGCCTCTGGAGAAGAAAACGGTCGAATATGCACCCTTTTTCACAGCAGATAGTAAGGAGATAACCATCACATACCGGACCAGCGGCGGGGGCCTAGGGCCCACAGATGGAACCAAGACGATCACCATAGAACAGGGGGAGACAGTGAACATCAACCTCCTGGTGTGAGACACTTTCGGAGCCTGGAAAACAGTGTTATCTAAAATGACACTTCGGTGATTTCGTCGCGGCCAGGCTCCAATCTATTTTCTCTATTGTTTTTCGTCCCTCATCAGCGTTGATTTCCGGGCACCCCAGAAGCCAGCTTATAACGTCTGATAGTATAGCGCGAAATCCACAAAGGTGAGGGAGAATAGTGAAATATTGGTCCGATCTAGAAGTCAAACTGTTGTTGGAACATCTGTACACTAGGCAATCCGCCTACGTGTTGCCTGAGAAGAGAAGCAAATCCTGCTTGCTCAAGGAAACCTCCGACCTGATCATCGAGATGAATGAAAAGAGCCTCGATGAAATTGCCAGGCAGAGGGGCAAGGACATTCCCAGGATCTTGAACCAATGTGACGGTGATTGCTCTAACTGCGATCGCCAGAATTAACTATTTCCTTAATTTCGGCCAGCTTGGTGGCCACATTCTTTCCCTTTTTCGTCAGAGTGTATTTGTAGGTCAGGTATGGTTTCTCGATGATTGTTAGCTCTAACAACTTATTCTCAACCAATTCCGCTAAAACAACATCCCTGAGCCTGTAATAGTTACCAGGAACTTCTTTCACGTCCGAGCGGGCGATCTCTTTGTTTTTGAGCACGAGCAAAAGGACGTCAACAGCACCTTTGTCCGCGAACACATCATAGTCCTTCTTCTCATTGCTCAATGGTAATCCTCAATCAGAAATCAGTATTCTTTTATTGAACAATCGTATTTCTATTGCCTATTGTCAAATGCAAATCATTTTATAAATCACAGCGTGTTGCACCCTCAACCGATTGTCAATTGACAACCGGAATACGTCACTACCAGGCCAGGTCGTATTGAGTACCGACAAGCGACCCAGTAAGGAGAACAGACCATTCAACTGACAATGCCAGGGAGGCTCAACGCTTCTCTGTTCTCCACGGGCTGGTAACCCGCTCCCTGGCACCTAACGGAGGTATGAGCATGGAGGCCAACAACGAAACAATCTGCGCCTGTAACGGCGTGTGCCAGGCATTAGCGAACGCCATGATCGTGGACAAGAGCCCCGATGCCTACGTTGATCAGCGTATCAGCGTGCTGCTCGAGTGGATCGAGGCCGTGGGCATCGAGGAAGCTCTACAGGCCATTGAGCTGGAGGCCGGCCGGAAGATCATGATCGCCGGGAAGGACGGTATGTTCCTGGCCACCGGGCCCGGAGTGGTGTTCATCACCATACTGCCCCTGGAGGCATTCCAGGGACTGCGGAGGGCATGATCATGTCCCGCGACGCACCGAAAGACCCCCGCCTGGCCATCCCCGAATTCCGGGCGGCGCACAAGGTCCTTTGCACCGTCGTGCACGAGATCGACAAGACCCCGTACAAGAGGATCCCGCAGCTGAGGGAGGCTGCGAGGGACGGCGACCAGACGGCCGCCGCGCTGCTAGCCCGGTACGAGAAAGCCCTCGCCGATCGGCGCGCGACCACCAAGAGGGGGGCCTGAGAATGGACGACGCTCGGATTAAGGAGGAGATGTTCGCCCGCTGGAAAGAAGAGCGCTGCATCGTCTGCGGCAACAGCCCTGGGCTACTCCCGAACGGCTTCGGCATCGAGATCCCGTTAGAGAACGGCAAGAGGTTCACTGGCCTGAAGGTGTGTGACGGATGCCGCGATCACATCCTCGAAATCTGGGGGGCCTGAGCACATGCAAGGCCAGTTTTACGAGAACGGAACCCCGAACTCCGATCGGAAGATCACCGTTTCCCCGTCGGACTACGACGAGATGATCATGTTCAGCGCCCAGCGGTATGACGATGAGAAAGGCTGCGATGCGTGGATCGGCCTGGACCTGACATACGACGAAGCCGAACTGCTGGGCGAGACCGTGCTGCTCATGGTCGAGCAGATGAGGGGCAAGAAGCGGAAGGAGGCATTGATCGTATGAGTATAGAGCAGCACCTGACCTTCGATGACTCTGACGGAGCCATTGCCGAGGCCTTCAGACAGCGGGATCGAGGGAACGAGGGAGTGAGGATCAGTCGGGATCCCAAACCACCGCACAAGTGGCATGTGTGGGTGCCTGAGCAGGCCGCCGCGCAGGGGGCATGATCGTGGTCTACACTCCGATTAAAGATAAAGTGCCCACCATCACCGAGCGCACCAAGTTCCGGACCGGGAATGCCTTCTACCGTGAGACGGTGACGTTCCTAAGCGCGGAAGGCGATGTTTCCAAAACCATCTGTACGGCACTGTCCTATGGCGACTATCCTTGCTGGACCAGTGACGGGCGGCAGATCATAGCCAGCCTGGTCGAGTGTTCGGAGGGAGATTGCCGCAGGTGCGTCCTGGTGACGCCTGTCGCGGGGGAGTGCTGACCATGCCCGAGCCCATTTACATCCTCAAATGCAGGGGAGGCCTGAGATGAGTGCCGGATGCTCAACGGTATCGGTCGGAGCTGGTGGACGCTTACCTCGACAAGAAGGTGGAACACGGGCGGCTGTCCAGGAAAAACGCGGACAACTATCGCCCAAGGCTGCTGATGGCCCTGGACTCCCTGGAGGAGTGGGGGTTGGCCTACACTCCAGACAAGATTGGGGAAGCGGAGATTCTTCACCTCTTGAACGTGACATTTGCGCACGAGAAGGTCAGCTCACGGCGGTGGGACATGTCCATTGTGAGCGGGTTCCTGGAGGCCCACGACAACAAGATCATAAAGAAGATGGAGCTGGTGTGGCCGCAGGATGCCAGGGTACATGTGGACTGGCTCACCCCGGAGGAAGCGGTGGCCATGCTGGAGGCCGCCCGGCCGGGCGTGGAACGGCTGGTCATCCATCTAGAGCTACGGCTATGGCTCCGGCGCGTGGAGGTCAGGAGGCTCAGGCCGGAGGACGTGCAGCCAATCAGAATGCTGGACCCCATGACGGACCAGGTGTTCGAGGGTGTGGTAGACGTCCACGGCAAGGGGCGCGGCGGCGGGAAGTGGCGGACCTTGGCCTGGGCTCCGGAGTCGAAGGAGGTCCTGGAGGAGTACGATCGACAACGCGCGGCCATGATCGCCAGGGCCAGGCAGAAAAATCCCCAGGTGGAGGTCCCGCAGGAATATGTGATCTACGAGAAGAACGGGAAGCTGTCCGGCTACTCGGATTCGGGGCTGGACACGATAGTCATGCGGGTAGCGAAGAGGGCAGGCATCGTCAGGAAGATCCTGAACCACACGCTCCGCAGGACAGGAGCCAGGATGGCCTACTTCGCGAGGGTGCTGCTCGTGGAAATCATGGAGGGCCTGGGGCATTCGTCGGAGAAGGAGACGATCAAGTACCTGGGGCTGACGGTGCACGAGCTGGGTCGGGCGCAGGCGAAGATTCACAGCTTCCTGCAAGGAGTGAAGGAGCGCATGAAGAAGGGGCAGGGCCCGCAGGAACCGTCCGGTGCGTCGAGGGTGTCCAGTTGAACATTTCAAAAAATATTGAAGGGCAAAATTATGAGGTAGCCAGATGTATGGAGTGGGCCCACCCGGATTTGAACCGGGGACCTTCGCCGTGTAAGGGCAACGTCATAACCGCTAGACCATAGGCCCGTTGGAGGTCTCGTATGGATAAAACGTATTAAAAGCTAGTTATCATGGTGGCGCGCCGTTCTGGTCCTGGGGAGGCTTCTTGGCCGTGGCGATGATGGTCCTGGAGATCAGCTCTATGCCCTCGGCGGCCCTCCCTCCCTCCAGCTCCTGAACGACGTCCGCCTTCAGGCACTCCCGCAGGTCCGGGGGCATGAACCGCAGGAAGTTACCGAACGAGCTGGCATCATAGAACTCCATGAGGTCCTCCGCCGACGGGTGCAGCCGCTTCTTCTCCCTGACCTCCACCGACGGCTTGCAGAACCCCGCCTGAACGAGGAGCGATCCAAGCTTCTCCGCGTCGATCTTGCTGTTGCGCACGGTCCGGTCCACATGGCTGGCGTATGGCGGCCTCGATGCCACCCTCACGATGGCCGCTCTCAGGATGGCCATGCTCCCTGGGGCGGGCATGGTTATGCCGATGCGTCCGCCGGGCCGGAGGACCCTATGTGCCTCCTCCAGCGCCCTGTCCTTGTCCCTGACCCAGTGGAGGACCGAGGAGAGGTACACGCCGTCGAAGGAGGCGTTCGGGAACTGGCCGAGGTCCTCCGCCGCGCCGATGGAGAACTGCAAGTTGGAGCTTGTGCCGTCCGATAGCTTTCTGCTAGCCACCTCGATGCGGTGCGGCGAGGGGTCCACTCCCACAACCTTCCCGGACGGGCCCACCGAATTCGACACGCTAAGGGCCAACCGCCCGGTGCCGCAACCGATGTCCAGTATGACCTCCCCCTCCTTTACGTCCATCCGCTCGACGAGGTGGAGGCCCAGTGTGTATTGGGCGTTGCTGATCCGGTCATAGCGCTCCGCCAACTCCTCGGTGTCGCTCGTCACGTCGCTCAATGGTGCCCCCCTGGTCCGGTCGATTCATCGTTCATTATATCTCTGTTGCGAGAGATGGTTCAAGATCGCCCGCGTACCGGCGCTGGCCCGAAACATCGATATGCCACGACCTCAAAAGAAGGGACCGCTGGTGTGAAAAAGTGGTCAATGACGACGGGTTCATGAGCCGCATGAGGGCGGTGCTCGATGAGCCGGGAACGGGCCCCACCCTCCGCCGCTTCTTCGTGAACACCATATTCGACAGCACCTTCGTCATCCTGGGCATCTTAATAGCCTCGGCGTTCTCCAGCGAGCCGAACCTCCGCCTGGTCATCGTGACCATCACCACCAGCAGCGTCGCGCTGGGGATCTCGACCGGCATCTCGGTGTTCGAGGCGGAGACCATGGAGCAGGCCATCAAGATGAAGGACATGGAGAGGGCCATGCTCACCTCGCTGGAGGACACTCATATCTCCAAGGTGTCCAGGCTGACCATCATCCTGATCTCGGCGGTGAACTTCACCGCGCCCATCATCGCGGGGGCGATCACCCTGGCGCCGTTCCTCCTGGTGGGGAGCGAGGACATCAGGACCGCCGCGTACGTGAGCCTGGCCTTGGCCATAGCCATCCTCTTCGTGGTGGGGGCCGTCATGGGCCGGGCAGGGGAGAGGAACCCCCTGGCACAGGGGGCGCGCATGGCCGTGGCCGGCATCGGCGCGTTCATCGTCTGCTACTGGATTGAGTCGCTGCTGTGATCAGCAGATGCGGGGGACCGGGTCTCCCACGGGCGGTTCGAGTATCCTGTGCCCGCCGACCTCGGTGTGGAGGACGACCCTCTCGAAGCGCTTGGTGGCCTTGCCCACGATGGCGGCGTTCTTGCCCAGCGGGCTCTTCCTCAGTGCCTTGAGAATCTCCTCGGCCATCTCCGGAACGCACCCTATGACCGCCTTCCCCTCGTTCCCGATGGTCAGGGGGTCGAGGCCGAGCAGCTCGCAGGCGTTCCGCACCGGCTCGGAGATGGGCACGGCGGTCTCCTCGATCACCACGCCGACCCTGGACTTGAAGGACCATTCATTGATGGCGTTGGCGAACCCGCCCCGGGTGGGGTCCTTCATGCTCACCGCGCCGCCGACCTTCAGCACATCCTCGATGAGCTTGTTGAGCGGCGCCACGTCGCTCTTGACCTCCGTCTCGAAGCCATAGCCCTCGCGGAACGACAGCAGGGCGATCCCGTGATCGCCCAGGGTGCCGGTGACGATGATGGCGTCGCCGTCCTGTATATTGTCGTCGGTGAGCCACTTGGAGGTCACCGGACGGTACTCCCTCGCCACCTGCAGGTTGTGGTCCATGTAGGGGCTCCTCTTCCCTATGGCCGAGGTCGTGACCACCATGCTGTCCACCGCGCCGGGCTCCAAGACCTTGGTATCGCCCGTCACCACGGGAACGCCGGCCAGCTCGGAGTACTGGCCGATCGACTTCACCACTTTCTCCAGGACATCGATGTCCAGCCCCTCCTCGAGGATCAAGGACAACGCCATGGCCAGCGGGGTGGCGCCCATGACCGAGATGTCGTTCACGGTTCCGCACACCGACAGGGAGCCGATGTCCCCCCCGGGGAAGAACAGCGGCTTGACGGTATGGCCGTCGGTGGTGAAGACGACATCGTCCACGACCGCGGAGTCGTCGAAAGAGCGAAGCGGGACCTCTACGGGGAATTGAGGAAGGAAGGGGATGATGTGCAGGGACAGCAGCTCGTGCATGAGCTCGCCCCCGGCGCCGTGCCCCATGGTGACCCTGTTCATGCCCAGTGATTCTCAGGCCCCGGTTTAAAACCTTCCACACCTGTGTCGGTAGCCCTAAAGGTGCATTTCGGCGCAATTCTGGTCGAGGCGGCCCCGCCACGGAGGAAAAGCGTGCGGACCACTCCAACTGGACCGTCAGCGGTCGCTCAGGCCGAAGAGGGCGCGGGCAAGGTCCCACAGTCTCTCCCGGGACCGGGCGTTCGCGGCGTCCTGGCCCCTATCGGATCACTGCATCATGATCAGCGGCAGCTGCTTCGTATGTATCTGCTTATGGCATCGTTCGCATACCACCATCAGGTTCTTGGGATGGTCGGACCCGTTGTGGCATTTCCAGACGATGTGATGGACCTGAAGGTCCTCGGTCTCCTCGCCGCACACCTGGCAGACACGATTGTCCCGCTCTATCACATAGCTCCGGATGCGATGCCACATCCAGTCCCTTATCCATTCGTCCACACCCATGTATGGGTCCACGCGGCTGCCCCTGGGCGACCACTCCGTGTTGGAGCTCAAAATACGATCCAGGAGCACCATCCCTTCGTGCTCTATCATCTCCGCGACCAATCATCTCACCAACGATGGTCCTCGAGACCAATCTGAATAACATCCCGCAAATATAATATATGCACTCTCTGTCCGTAGAAAAAGGAGAATATGGACGTGCCCGCATGGGATGGCCTCCGGACCGTCCAGTAAATACAATTAAATGCGCGCATCACTTCGCGTGGTGCGGGCGGGAAGCGTTCAGCGACCTCCCAGCGGGCCCTTAGGGTAGTCTGGATCATCCTTCTGGCCTTCGAAGCCGGAGACCCGGGTTCGAATCCCGGGGGGCCCGCCACACGTTACAGCCAGTAATCTCTTCTACGGGCCAATAGACCTTAGATCAGGACCAGCCGGAGAACTGGGCCAGGTCTTCTCTCCTCGGATCCTCTTATGCATTATACTAACTACTTGCTATGTCCAGAAAGATAAGATCGGACGGCTCGCCGAGAGATCGAACGTCGTGAAGCCGCGCTGACCATGCACCATCGGAAGGAGGAAAGAACTCTGCTGGTGAATACGATCGGCAGGTCCATCGGTTCTTGAGGCGGGCCCTACCGGTCAGCTATTAATGGCATATGCAGATTGCGGGTGGTCTGGCAAATGACCTACATCATTGTTAGCATAGGCATCAAGCACCGGGATTGCTGGCATGCCAACCTCTCTAGGGCGCTGGAGGCGACGATAATCATCAACTATGTTTACACGCTTCCGAACGGACAGCTCTACAGCAACCAGACCATAATGTGCAAGAGGACCGAGGAGATCGAGCCTTTGCTTCGTCAAATGCCTGAGGTTCAAAAATTCCTCACACTCTCCCGCTCACATGGGAAAGCGGAAGTGATCACGTGGGCCGAGCAAAGCTCTGTCATGGACATCATCACCAGGGCGAATTGCGTGTTCGTTGGACCGATCGTCGTTGAGAATGGTGTGGAGAATTGGCATGTCATCGCGCCTACCCAGAAAGAACTGCAAGAGGCCATCCATGATCTGGAACAATGCGCTGACATCGCGTATATCCGGCATGGCTATATGTCCATCCACAAGAACGATCTGACGGAACGGCAGCTCGTTGCTCTTCAGGCCGCAACCGAGATGGGTTACTTCGATACGCCTCGGCGGGCCTCCATCAGGGAAGTGGCCGCCAGGATGCGGATATCCACATCCACCGCGAGCGAACATCTTCGCAAAGCGGAAGAGAAGATACTGAAGGGCCACGTCCAAGAGGTCATGAGGTTCCGGTAACGATAAAGGGGGCTTTTTGGTCCCAGAGGGACCTTGATGCCGAAAGCGGAATGGGCCGTTCATTCCATATGCAAGCGACCGTCGGTCTTTTCCCGAGCAGATCGAGGCTTTATATATTCAGGGCCGCACTCGGCCGGTATATGAATTTAATAGCAAATCGAAGTTAAGATGAATCCGCGCGAGGCACGTCATAGGTCCCGATCACCATGCACCATGATAAGAAAAGAGCACGCCGACCCGTGATGATCGGCGCCATTCTCGGCAACTCATCGCTGATGATGTTCGCCGCATTGGTCTTAGCCCTCTCCTTCGGAGGCTTCCCAGCGGACCTTCCGCTGAAGAGCGGCGACATCTCGATGATATCCCTGGTGGTGATGCTGACCCTCTCGCTCTCCTCGCTGGACCTGAAGAGGATGAGGATCGGTCCGCACGTGAAGGGCATCAGGAACGCTCTGCTGCTGTCATTCGTTCTGTCGACCGGCATCACCCTGGCCATGGCCTTCCTGTTCGATGGGGACCTGCGCCAGGGATGGATACTGGAGGCGTCCGTTCCGGCGGCCGTCTCCGTCATCACTTTCTCGTACCTGTGGGGCGGGAACACTGAGTCGTCGGCCGTATCCCTGGTGGTGATGTACTTCGTCTCGCTGGCATTTACCCCGCTGGTGACCCTGGCGTTCACGGGCGAGGCGGTCAGCGAGGTCACCCTGCTCTACTACATCGGCATGCTCATCGTCCTGCCCATGGCCTTCTCTCAGCTGGTGAAGCGTTTCATCACCTCCACCGCTCTCAGGGGCATGCTCATCAATATCGCCTTCTTCGTCCTGGTGGTGGCGGTGGCGGGAGCGAACCGGGACGTGCTTCTCGATGTCAACCCGGTGCTGCTGGCCCTGATCGCCGCCGCGTTCGTCAGGATCTTCGGCGTCGGCCTCGTGTTCTACTACTGTTGCAAAAGAAAAGGCATCGCCCGAAAGGACCTTGTCACCGGGACCCTGTTCGCTACATACAAGAACACCGGCATGGCGGCCTCGCTGGCGCTGGTGCTGATAGGGCCGGAGGCTGCCGTACCGGCGGCGGTGTGCATGGTGGTCGAGGTGTTCTGGCTGATATTCGCCGGCAAGGTCCTGTTCTCCGACGGCTACCTCATCGCGAAGGACCAGAAGCTGGTGGAATCGGGCGATCCGTGACCTGAGGGGGGAAAAGGGCCGCGGAGCTTGCGCCGCCCTGCCAGGGCCCCTGTTCGTCCTCTTTGTGGTATTCCAGGGCGGGGACCTGAAGGGATGCACCGGCAACCCGCGGTGGTGGGTTCCCGGGGGCCCCCGCCCCTTTAGGGCGGCCTCATGTTCCCGTGTAGGGGTAGTTGGGGGTGCCGGTCAGCACCATTGATGTGATGGCCTGCCCTCCGTTAGCGTAAATGGCCTGCTCGGCGAAGGTGTACCTGACCAGCGGGTACACCGAATTGTTGGCCAGCTCTCCCCAGTAAAGGGGCTTGTTGTTTCTCCTGGCCCACTGCTCGGGGCCGATGAAATTGTTGGCGTCATGGTTCGACGCGTAATAGTGGCGCGATGCGATCTCGAACGGCACCCTGCCGGCGCACAGGTCGAAGTCCTCCTGGCCCCACCCGAACATGTTGCCCAGCCCGGCCACCCCCATGGTCCGGGGGTGATCGCTGGCCCCTGTGGTGTCGGCGGCCACCCCGGATGCCCAGGAGAAGAAGGCGTCCTTGCCCCCGTGGCCCTGCCACCAGCCGGCGTGCGCGCTGTTGTGATCAGGCTCGTTGAACAGGTCGTACCATGCGATGCCCCGGCGGCCGCTCAGCGATGCCATAGCCGACCGCGCATAGGCGATGTAGCCGTCATATGCGCTGGTGCGCGCGTCGAACACCGATCCGGTGCCGCCGAAGGCGTACATGGGGTGCTCAGCCGAACCGGCTAGGGTGAGGACGACCCACACGCCGTGGGCCTCCGCCCTTGCCTCCATGGTCCTGAGGAGGTCCGTGAACTCGGAGCGGCGGTCGAGCCAGGCGTCGTGCATGATCCCGGTGCCCCAGGAGTCCCCGGCGCCGATCCGGACAAGGTTGCAGCGGTAGTAGCTTAGGAGGGAGAAGTACCGGTCCCAGAACTCCTCGGGAGCGGCGTTCGGCGCCACCCTGGTCTGGCCGGGATCGGTGTCCGGCCCGTTGAACAGCGAACTCTTGCCGGCGTATGGGGTCTCGCCCCGGATGTAGGCCAGGATGGCGAACGGCAGCGCGGTGGGGTCCACCGCCCCGAAGAACTTCTCAGAGGGCATTCTCCCGTTCACCAGGATGCTGGGGCCCTGGACGGTGACCCTGCCATAGGCTGATGCCGCCTCGTTCAGGGGTGTTTCCAGCATGGCCCGGGGCCCCGACAGGAGAAGGGTCGGTATCGAGAGCATTGCTGCCGTCCTCATTGCTTTTCCGCGCATTCCGGATCCCGCCCATCGAGCTTGCGCTCGGCATCGGAAAGATATATGGCTAGTGTCCCGTCCTGTGGACAGGGACGCTCAGCTTTCCTTGCTTGTTCGATTTATTCTCAACGTAGATAATGTCTCCCCCTCTATGAAAATGGGAATATGTTAATCCGTCTGATAGAACGGGAGCTCCGGAGTTCACTTGCTCTTCCTCTCGATCTTCCAGGTCTCCACCAGCCGGGAGATGAAGATGGCGAGATAGAACACCCCGAACAGCATCTCAAGGCCCGCCAGGTTCCTCGCCTCGGGGGTGAGGGGGTGAATGTCCCCATAGCCCACCGTGGTCAGGGTCACGAAACTATAGTAAATGAACGCCGAGAGGTCCAGGGCCGCCCCGGGGTTGGCGCGATCGGCAAAAGAGCCGGGGAACGCGGTGTTGACGAACATGAACAGGTTGGCCCAGGCCAGGCCGGTCAGAAGGTACAGCGTCATGCCCTGCCAGATGGTCTCGGTGGTGACCTTTCTCCTCCTGAACAGCAGAGTGTATATCATGGCCGAGATGAACGTCAGGGCCATCGCAGAGGAGAGGAACGACACCGATGTGAGCCCGCTCCCCCCGATGGTGTGGGAGAGGAGCCTGAGGGCCGCCGTGATCAGCACGAGCGCCACCGCCGTGATCAGCACCCTGTATCTCCCCCTGATCAGGATCAGGGACGAGAGCAGCAGGAGGGCGTATATGACCGTGAGAACGATGGAGCCCTCGGTGCTCTGTGACAGGGCGGGGGCGACCATCATCAGGACGAAGAAGGAGGCCCACAGCAGCAGATATGCCGTGCTCGGCGTGGACCAGTGATCTCTCTCGTCCCTCTTCCTGTCGGTCAAGCTCCCACCGTGCCCGGCCCCCCTCCCCGGTGGCCCGGAACGTGAGGCCCCGGGCACGGACGTTACTATGGCAGCCGCTCGGGATATGAGTTTATGCCTGGCAGCGGAAGCTGGCTTACCGGCCGGATGAGCGGTCGGTGAAGGTCCGGGGCCTCATCATTTTATCGGCCAGATGATGCGGGTCATCAATTTTTCGGGCGGGACCTCCTGGGGCGAGTTCAGGTAGAACTCCCACATGTACGGGGCCAGCTCCATCCCCTTTTCGCCTACGTACTTCTCAACCTTGGTGTAGGTTTCCACGATGGTCCCGTATGGGCCGACATGCACGGTCGCCGCCGCCTTGACCGCGGGCAGTGTCAACGACTTGACGTTGCCCTCACCGCTCGATGGGCCGGCGGAGGGGAACCCGCACTCCATGTCAACATCCTGGTCCGACCAGGAATGGTAGAGCGCGAACGGCGGCCCCGCCATCTGGACATTGTTCCTCTGCATGCATCCCGCGACCTCTCCGAACATGCGGCCGATGGCCGCAGACATGTCCGCGACCTTGACCCTCTCCCTGACAGAAAGGGCGGGCTGGGCTACGGTGTTGACGATCTCGATATCCCCGCTCATGGTGATCGCTTTGCTATCAGGCGAATATTATAAAAAAGCAGCCTAGGGGGTGGACGAAAGTAGTGGTGCGGGAGCGCGGTCCCAGGCGCCGAAGGGTGCGCCGAAATCGCCCCCGTTTCCGACCGGGAAGGACAAATATTTCCGCGTGAGCGGCCATCCCCGGCCCATGACCATCAAGGACACCGTAAGGACGGTAGGCGACCTCATGGAGCTGGCCGCCCGGACCGCCCCCAAGGGATTGGGGCAGGATTTCATCGAGATCAAGGTGCTGACCGACGAGGAGCGCATCGCCCTCGGCAACGACATGCTGGAGATATCCAAGGAGAGGAGCAACTACGGCTTCGAGAGGGACGGGAGGAACGTTCTGGGCTCCGATGCGGTCGTCCTCATCGGCCTGCTGCCGCACAAGGGCGCCGGACTGAACTGCCAGGCCTGCGGGTTCGCCTCCTGCGCCGAGTTCAACGAGAGGTCGTCCCACGGGGAGTTCGACGGCCCCAACTGCGCCATCCGGCTCCTCGACCTCGGCATCGCTCTGGGCTCAGCGGCCAAGATCGCCTCCGATCTCAACGTGGACAACCGCATCATGTACCGCATCGGCGTGCCGGCCAAGCGCCTCGGCATCAGCAAGGCCAACATCAGCCACGGCATCCCGCTGTCCGCCACGGGGAAGAACATTTACTTCGACCGGTCGAAGAAGTGAGCGGCCGGAACGTCACTTTCGCGCCTTGGCCATGGACTTGATCTTCGGGTCGACGGCTGCCTTGGCATCGTCCGGTATATCGTCCATGTCATGGGCCATCTTCATGTGCTCCCTCAGGTCGTCCATGGCATCCTCGGCCTTCTCTGCCGTCGTGTAATATTCGCACCCCGCTTGGGGACATCTGACCTTCCTGCTCATCCTCAGCCCTCGGCTCGACGTTCCAGCCGGTGGCATAAGTAGATTGCCTGTCGGGCTCGGCCGCCGAAAGACCTAACCCATATATATCGCCGGGTCCCAAAAAAGTAAAGTGGACGGCGACGGCATGAGGAAGGACCGCCAAGAAGGCACGGGACGGGCATGATGCTGCCGGACCTCGGCGCCTATCCCGCCCAGATATTGTGGGGCATCAATGCCATCGGTGCGGTCGCCATCATACACTTCGAGCGGGGCCGGCCGCGGTCGGCCATTTTGTGGCTCCTGCTGATGCTCCTGATACCGTTCTTCGGGATCCTGGTGTACATCTTCTTCGGGCACAGCATCCACTGGGTCCGGCCGTCCCTGAAGAGGAAGGAGGAGGGGGACATGCTGCGCATGGACCCCATCTCCCGCGGCCGCAAGATAGCGGACCCTCAGGCCGTCCTGCCCTGCCTCGGCATCTCCGAGTACCGCGGGCTGGCGGAGATGATCCAGAGCACCGGGTCCAACCTCACCGAGGGGAACAACATCACCCAGTTCAACTGGGGCAAGGAAAAGTTCGACAGCCTCTTCAAGGACATCCAGGAGGCCAAGGACCACGTGCACGTGCAGTACTACATCATCCGCAACGACAAGCTGGCCGGGAGGTTCGTGGACCTCCTGATCTCCAAGGCCCGGGAGGGAGTGAAGGTGCGCTTCCTCATCGACGACCTGGGGAACAAGCTGCCCGCCAAGACCGTAAAGCGCATGCGCGACGCGGGGGTGGAGGTGGACACCTTCTTCCCGTCCCTGCTGAAGCATATCCCTTTCCTCAACCTGCACGTCAACCACCGCAACCACCGCAAGATAGTGATCATCGACGGCCGCATCGGGTACGTCGGCGGGTACAACATCGGCGACGAGTACCTCGGCGAGGGAAAGCTCGGCCAGTGGCGCGACACCCACCTCCGGGTGGAGGGGCAGGCCGTCCTGGACCTGCAGTCGCGCTTCCTCCTGGACTGGGACTTCGCGTCGCCCCGGAAGCTGGACGTGCTGCCGCGCTACTTCCCCGACCTCCCCGCGATGGGCGAGGTGCCGCTGCAGATAATCTCGGACGGGCCGGACAAGAGGCTGGACCTCATCCAGGAAGCGTACCTGAAGATGATCGGGACGGCCCAGTCCAAGATATACCTCCAGACCCCCTACTTCATACCGGACCAGAGCATCCTGGACGCGCTGAAGGTCGCAGCGCTCTCCGGCGTGGACGTCCGGGTCATGATCCCGATGAAGCCGGACCACCCGCTGGTGCACTGGGCCAACCTCTCCTTCCTGAGCGAGCTGCTGAAATGCGGGGTGAAGGGGTACCTCTTTGAGCAGGGCTTCCTGCACGCCAAGACCATCGTGGTGGACGGGTCGGTCGCTTCCATCGGCAGCGCCAACTGGGACATCCGGAGCCTGGAGCTGAACTTCGAGACCAACGCCATGATCTACTGCCCCCGGGCGGCCCAGAAGCAGGAGGATGCGTTCCTGGAGGACATCGGGCGGAGCCAGGAATGGTCCTACGAGGCCAGCCTGCTGATGCCCCTCGGCCAGAAGCTCAAGTGCGGCTTCTCCCGCGTCTTCTCCCCGCTGCTGTGAATCACTTGCGCACCCGCTCCACCGCGCGCCGGCAGGCCCTCCGCACCCGGGGCATGTTCTGCTCATAATGGATGCGCAGCGACGGCACGGTGTACCGGATGTACTTGGTCATCACCACCGTCCCCATAGTGGCCTTCTTGAGGGCGTTCTTCTCCCTGCCCATGGCCACGGTGCGGCGCTCCACCACGTCGCCGAGGAAGCCCTCCACGTCATCGGACGGACCGACCGTGACAACGTTCCCGAGGTCGCCCAGCAGGTGGCCGTCGGTGCCGGCGGTCCGCGCCTTGGTGAACTTCTCGGCGAGCTTGCCGGCCTTGACGTTCAGCGACCTGGTCATCCCGCCGCAGATGACCTCGACACCCTCGAACGATTCCAGGATCTCCTGCTCCAGGTACTGGGCGTCGATGCACTTCTGCAGCCCCTTGTTAAACAGAAGGTACCCGTAGGGGTGGGCGGCCACGCGCACGCAGTCGTACCCGGAGGCGCGGTCAACGATCTCCTGGCTGTCCAGCTTGATGGCCAGGTAGGGGCTCTTGCTCTTGTACGGCTTAACGTGGCGCTCGTAGTGCTCCACCATGGCCCCCAGGTCGTAGAAGTACAGCAGGATGTGCGGCCCGTCAGCGGCGGAGACCTCCATCCCCGGGATGATGAGCACGTCGCTCTTGGCCTTGTACGCTTCCAGCACTCCCGAGATCTGGTTGTGGTCCGTTATCGCCACCCCGGTCCCCAGCTTGTGGGCGTACCGGAGGAGGGAGCGTATGGTGGTGGGCGAGTCCGAATGGTTGGTGTGGAAGTGCATGTCCACTGCGGTCTGCCCCTCCTCCCTGAGCTTCTTCCATGGGACCGGCCCGAACCGCACTCCTTCTACAGCTTCGGCCATGTAATGGTAACATCATCTGGACCCATGGGGATATGAAGGTTATCGACGCATGCCGCCGGGAGGGCGATGGGAGCCGTTTTCGACAGAGTGAAATACGTCGGGCTGGGTAGAAATACGGGGTGAGAGGGACTTGCCGTCACCGACCATGCAGCGCGAGATCGGAGCACTGAAGGTGGGCGTGGAGATCGGAGGCCTGGACCGGGAGGAGACCTGCGATGGACAGGGCTTCTCGCCGCTGGTGAGGCTGGAGGGCCTGAGGTCCCCGTACCTGGCCCTGATCATGGAGGACGCGGGGCCGCCCCACAGCACTTATTGGATGCTGTGGAACGTCCCTCGGCAGGAGGAGATCCCCCGCCGCCTTCCTCCCTCGGCCGAGCTGGAGGAACCCATCGTCGGCCGCCAGGGAAGGAATGCCCGGGGCGGGTTCGGGTACGCGGCGCCCTGCCCGTCGGACCGGGAGGGCCGCTATGTCCTCAGGGCCTATGGCCTGGACAGGGAGCTGGACCTGGACTGCGGGACCGCCACGCGCGAGGACCTCGTCAGAGCGGCGGAGGAGCACGCCCGCGAGTATGGCGAGGACGTGCTGACCTACTCCAAGAAGCACCGGTGGTCGTCGAGCGCGGACTGGTGATCACAGCTCGATGACCATGCCGTCGTAGGCCGCTTCCACTTTCGCACGCCCGCTGAGCGCCTCGATATGCTTCACCGATTCCTCGATGTCGCGGTAGAACCAGCTGCCGAAGTGCGTGACGACGATCCTCTCCGCCAGCGGGGAGAACAGCTCCACCAGGTCCGGGATGCCGGTGTGGCCGTGCCGCCTGCCCTGCTCGTCCCGGCGCACCAGGCCGCCGCGGCGCATGAAGCTCCCGTCGGCGATCACCAGGTCCAGGTCGGGGATGCGGTCCCGGTATCTCTCCTGCACCGACACCAGGTCGCCGGTGTACATCACCCGGGAGAGGTCCTTCTCCACCATGAAGGCGCAGGAGCGGACGGTGTTGCTGTGCACCGTCGGGATGGGAGTGATGCGGAATCCGTCCAGCTCCACGGTGCTCCGGGCCTGCGTCACCTTCGACGGCGGGCCCCTGGCCTGAGGCCCGAACATGGGGATGTCGATGGCCGCGTCCTTCTCCACGAAGAAGGCGTGGTCGGCGTGCAGGTGGGTTAGGAAGACCGCCCGAGGCCTCCTGTCCAGGTACGACCTCTCCCCCAGGTCGAACAGCAGGTCGTCGATCATCACTCCGGAGTGGAGGGCATGGCCCGGGGCGGATGGTTCGATGTGCCCCCTGGTGCCCAGTATCTCGATCCTCATTCCGTCCCCGAATTCCGCCGGACCGGCAAAAAGGTGGCGGTGCTACTTCAGTTCCTGGCACATCGGGCAGAGGTAGGCGGTCCGGCCGCCGATTGTCATAGTGGTCATCCGCCCCCCGCACTGGGGGCACGCCGCCCCTTTCCTTCGGTAGCGCAGCAGGAAGTCTTCCGGCAACCGGTCGAACTCGGTCCCCACCTCGATGGACGCCCTCAGCACCTTCCCGATGTTGCGGTGGATGGTCCCCAACTCCTTTCGGTCGAGCTTGCTCACGTCGGTCCGCGGATCGATGCGGCTCTGGAACAGGACCTCGTCCGAGTAGATGTTCCCGATCCCGGCGATCTTGTGCTGGTCCATCAGCGCGGGCTTCACCGCACCCCTGGTCCCCTCGAACCTCTCCACGAAGTCCTTCCTGCTGATGAGCAGGGCGTCCGGCCCGAGCCTCCTGGCCTTGACGAACTCCTCGACGGAGCTCGCCACCCCGATTCGCCCCAGCATGCGGGGGTCGTCGAAGGCGAGGCGCCCGCGGTCGAAGGCGAAGCTGACGCGCTCGAAGCGCGGTGCCTCCTCCCCGTCGCCATAGTACACCGGCTCCCCGGTCATCCCGAAGTGCCAGGTGAGGAACCCTCCTTTACTGAGTTCAAGGAACAGCTGCTTGCCGTGCCTCCGCGCCGATCCGAACGAGGAGCCTTCCGTCGCCCTCTTTATCTCCTCGGCGGGGGTCTTTCCGAGGACCACATGGTTCCTTACTTCGACCTCTCTGACGGGACGGCGCAGGGAGGTCCGCTCGATGTAGCGTCGGAAGGTCTCCACCTCGGGAAGCTCGGGCATGCGTCCAGAATACTCCTGTCCCTGGATATCTTTTGCTCCCTAGCTCATGGGCATATCGATGAGCACGAGGTCGCTGTCCCCGTCCGTCGATATCCTCAGCGGTCCGCGCCCCTCGACCCGGGCCTGGTCCCCCTCCCGGAGGGCATGGCCGTCGACGCGCAGCGAGCCGGAGGTGACGTAGATGAAGATCAGCCGGCCGGCGGCGTCGTGGACGATCTCCGTCCCCCCGTCCAGGGCCGCCCGGTACAGCGTGGCGGGCGAGTTGATATGCAGCACGCCCTCCCTCCCCTCCCCCGATGCCAGGGGCACCAGGGAGTTCCTCCTCCCCTCCATGGGGAAGCTGGCCTGGGCGTAGGACGGGCGGACCTCGTTGCGGTCCGGCAGAAACCACATTTGATAGAGATGCACCGGTCTCTTGCCCTGGTTCATCTCCGAGTGCAGGACCCCGGTGCCGGCGGACATGGCCTGGGCATCGTCGGCCTTGAGCATGCCCTCGTTCCCGGCGCTGTCGCGGTGCGTCAGCGCGCCGTCGAGCACCAGCGTCACGATCTCCATCTCGCTGTGCCGGTGCGCGGGGAACCCCTTGCCGGGGGCCACGACATCGTCATTGAACACCCTCAGCTCCCCGAACCCCATGTTGTCGGGGTCGAAGTAATCGTCGAAGGAGAACAGCCAGCTCGTCCTCAGCCACCCTTGGTCCTGGGTGTGCCTCTTCGCCGAGGGGACGATGTTGACGAGGTTCTCCACGGGCATCGCGTGATTAATCGCAGGACCGCCGTTAATTAGTTTTTCACGAACTGCAACGATAATATTGATTGGTCCTCGGGGAGAAGGCAATCTATATGTTGTGGGGGCGTCCAAACCCACCATATGGCCCGGGAACTGAGATGCAGGGTGTGCGGGGCGGCGATCCCGCGACGAGTTCCGATGCTGTACCTTACCTGGATCTTGGGGGGCCTCACCGCCATCATGCTGCTCATAATCCCCTTCATCGTGGGCCTCGCCACCATCGTGGGAGGGGTGGCCATCATCATCGGGATCTTCGTGGGCTTGGTGGCCCTTTATCTGTACATCAAGACCGAGGATACCTGCGAGGCCTGCCGGGCGGAGGGGAAAACCAGATGATGGGACCGGGCAGATCGCCCGACGTTCAGATCAGGGAGAGAACGGCCAGCACTGTCAGGACTGCCGCCTCGGCGACGCTGACGTACCCGCTCAGGCGAGCCGCTATCTCCACGCCGTGGCCCCGGGCCAGCCGATAATTCTTGTATGACAGCGCCGCCCCCGCCCACAGGATGACCATGGATGCTATGTACAGCGGCGGGGCATAGTCTGAGAGGCTCAGGCCGAACAGGAACAGGATTAGGCCCAGGTTGTTGCAGGCCAGGACCGCCAGGCGGGTCTTGTTGTATTGCCTTAGAAACGGGTTCGTCGAATGGGGCATCGGCTCTGTGCATGCTCGAACTGATATTAGTAATGTGAACAACGGACCGCAGCCGGGACTTCAAGGCGAAGGGGGCTGCGGGCGCTCTCATGCTCCCGCAAAGGAAAAGGAACGAGGCCGGGCCTCACCGGAACGGCCTGAGGAGGCCCAGGCGGGGCATCCGGGTGCGAAGCTGGGACACCCTGTCATAGACCCGATCGTACAGGCCGAGCTCGTGCTCGCTGAACCTCTCCACCAGCAGATAGGAGGCGGTGAAGCTGAAGTAGGGCAGGAAGTACATCCAGGGAAACACTCCCGCGAGCACCATGGCCAGGAGAGCGAGGTCGCTGAACGGGCGGTAGTTCAGGAAGATCCGCCACGCGCCGTGGACATCGTACTTGTCCACCATGCCGTCGGCCACCTCGTCAACGAACCCGGCCACCAGGAACACCACGACCGGCGCGATGAGCCAGACCACCCCGCTGCTAGAGTACATGGCCGCGAAGGTCGCCACTGCCAGGACCGTCCCGGTGGCGAAGGCGAAGTTATCGATCTTACGAGCCAGGACCAGCGAGATAAGCATCGCCGCGTAGAACGCGGTGGAGAACGGACTGTCCTGGGCCATCAGGTAGCCCATGAGCGCTCCCGAAAGGACCGCCAGGACCTTCGCCGAACGTATGGAGAACGCCTTTTCGTCGTAAGCCTGGTCGATGAACTTAATCGATCCGCCGAGAAAAGCATAGAACACTATCAAATGGACTAGGTCAACCATAACATCCCTGCCTGATCATAGATCTTCAGCAGCTACTGTCAGTTCTATTCCCATCCCCGATAAGGCAGAACTCTCTCACTATCAACCGAACGTCTATAAAAAAGTTAAGCGTGTAATTTCTCCCGCGCGGCAGCATCTACTGGACGTATTTTCCCGGGGCGATCTGGCCAATTTTTGGCCCCGACCCTCCCCCCGGAGGCGTCTTGTCCCCATCTCCCCGCGCCGGGGGCTTCGCGAGGACGGCCGCGAGCGTCGCCCTTCCCGGATTATCGTTCGTAAACATCTTGAGGTCGGACCGCGGCGTTAGGCAGATTTCTCTAGCCAGATAGTCACGGATGTAACTAATATCTGGCATGATTTTAACAGTCCAGTCATCGGGGTTGACCGACGTGTCAACGGCAAGATTGAGTATATGAGCCATGCACCCTTCATCAAGAACCATGGGTTCGCCGTCCCCGTCCGCCGCCAAAGCCTCCGCCTCACGCGAGGGAGAAGGCACTGTCACCGATGACGTCGAGGTGCGAGGTTTCAAGGCCCGGGAAAGCGTGGTAGAATCCGGTAAGACCATGAGGGTCGAATTGGACAAGCGGTCGCTATTCACCCTGGCATCGGAAACGCGCTTGGACATCCTCAAATCATTGCGGTCCAGCCGGAGGACGGTGTCCCAGCTGGCCGAGCTGCTGAGCATAGACAAGGCCGCGGTGCACCGTCACCTCAAGAAGCTGGAGGAGGGGGGTTTCGTCCACCGGGAGAAAGACCATGGCTTCGTCTACTACGGTCTCACCTGGAAGTCCCGGGGGATACTGTCCCCCACGGAGAACACCAGGATCGTGTTCCTCCTGTCGATGTCGATACTATGCCTGCTGGCGATCACCGTACTGATCATAACTTCCTCGGCTCCCGCGATGGAAGCGGTGCCGGGGATCGCGCTGACGTCCTCCGTCTTCGCCGACGGCACCAAGCCATCGTCGCTCACCGAGGCCCTCTATCCCGCCGCACCGATAGCCGTGTTCGGCGTGGCCGCCTTTGCCCTGCTGTATTCCGCATACCTATGCTGGAAGAAGCCTCGCCAGAAGCAGGAGGGCGCGGACGAGGCCGGCGAGGACCTACCCCCTGTCGGCGGCCCCCGGTCGGCGTGAAGGCCGGGGCCCATTCGAAATAATAAATTTTAAAATTTAAATAAGTCTACTTTAATATCCATCGCATCATGCCGCCGAAGGCGATCAAGATGCTCCTGATCGACGATGAGCCGGACGTTCTGGACGTGGCCCGTCAGTTCCTGGAAGGAACGGGCGGTTTCGAGGTGCATGCCTGCCGCTCCGGG
Organism: Methanomassiliicoccus luminyensis B10; assembly: GCF_000308215.1. NCBI lineage: Archaea > Methanobacteriati > Thermoplasmatota > Thermoplasmata > Methanomassiliicoccales > Methanomassiliicoccaceae > Methanomassiliicoccus > Methanomassiliicoccus luminyensis. The sequence continues at coordinate 27,008 of NZ_CAJE01000019.1, read as the reverse complement.
CGGGAGGCCCTGGCCGCCCTCGATGCCGGCAGCTATGAGGCGGTGGTCGCGGACTATGCCATGCCTGACATGGACGGCCTTGATCTCCTGCGGGAAGTGCGGGCCTCCTTCGGCCGGATGCCCTTCATACTGCTGACCGGCAAGGGCCGGGAGGATGTGGCGATAGACGCCCTGAACAACGGGGCTGACTTCTACCTCCGGAAGGGCGGGGACCCCTCCTTGATGTTCGCCGACCTGGCCCGCAAGGTGCAGCAGGCGGCGGGAAGGCGGAACGCCGAGGAAGCGCTCCGCGGCATCGAGGAACGCTACCGGCTCATCACCGACAACACTGCCGACGGCATCTGGATGACGGACATGGACCTGAACGTCACCTACGCCAGCCGGTCCATACTGGCGATGCGGGGATGTTCCGAGGCCGAGCTCAAGAGCATGAAGCTGTCCGACCACCTGACCCCCCGGTCACATGAGAAGGCCATGAAGGCACTAGGGGATGAGCTGGCCCCGGAGCGGCTGAGCGATCCCTCCCTGAGGCCGTCCAAGGTCATCGAGCTGGAGTTCAAGCACCGCGACGGCACGGTGCACCTGAGCGAGGAGAGGATAACCCTCATAAGGGACGCCGAGGGGAGCCCCCTGGGCCTGCTGGGGGTGGGAAGGATTATCAGCGGCCGGGCGGCGCGGCGCAATGGGTTCGACGGTGAGGGACAGGATGGAACGGCCCCGGCAAGGACGGAGGCCGACCGCAGGATGGGCATATTGAGCGATATAACCAGGCATGATATCCTCAACCAGCTGACGGTGATAGGGCTGACCGCGAACATCCTCAAGCAGCGGGCCGGCGATGACCGGACCCTCCGCCAGCTGGAGATACTGGAGGGCGCGGCCGAGAACATCCATCAGCAGATCAAGTTCTGCCGCGAGTACGAGAAGGTGGGCTCCTCGGCCCCTTGCTGGCAATCCCTCGCCGAGGTCGCCCGGCACGCCCTGGGGGCTGCCGAGGAGCGGGACGTGGGAACGGCCGCCTCCCTGGGGCGATGGGAACTGTTCGCGGACCCCATGTTGGGAAAGGTCTTCGACAACCTCGTGGACAATTCCCTCCGCCACGGTGAAAAGGTCGGCAGGATCGCCATAGATGCGGTCCTGGAGGGAGGGGACCTCATGGTCGACTACACCGATGACGGCGTGGGGATAGCGGAGCGGGAAAAGGGCAGCCTGTTCACCAAAGGGTACGGGAAGAACAACGGCCTGGGCCTGTTCATGGTGAAGGAGATACTGGGCATCACCGGGATCGGGATCTCCGAGGACGGCGTCCCGGGCCAGGGGGTCAGGTTCAGGATCAGGGCCCCTCTCGGGAAGCACCGCGAGAGATCGGGTTGACCTGCCGCCCTCTCCCCACCTACGGCGGCGGGTTAGGATTATAAGACCCGCCGGGAGATGGGCGGGGACACTGGAGGATGAGCATGCGAGCACAGCCCCGAGGGGCCGAATGGATCGAGGAGCCCGGCAACTACATCGTGAAGCTGTTCCCGGCGGGGACGCCCAGGGAAGCGGTCGACAACGAGGTCGAGAGGACCGGCCTGGCGAGGCAGTACGGGCTGGAGGCGCCGCTGGTGCGCGAGGTGGTGGAGCGCGGCGGCCGCTTGGGCATCAGGTTCGACAAGGCATTCGGTCCTACTTTCACCCAGTGGATGCTGGAGCACCTCGACTCCATGGTCCGCCTCACCGCCTTCTTCGCCCACGAGCACCACGAGATACACCTGCACAAGGTGCCCGAGCTCCCGTCCCTCAAGGAGGCCCTGGCGAAGAGGATCGGGAGCAGCGACGGGGACCACGAGTCCAAGGCCGCTGCCTTGAAGAAGCTGGGCGAGATGCCCGACGGCGACTGGGCCCTTCACTGGAACTACACCCCCGAGGATATGATCAGCACCAAGGACGGTCCCGTGATCTTCAATTGGGGCGAAGCGATGAGGGGCGATATCATGGCCGACGTGGCGAGGACGGCCATGCTCCTGGAGCGGTGGGAGCCCCGGCCGGAGGGGAGGGAGCAGGCGGACATGGTCCGGGACCGCATCTACCATGACTACATCATCGAGTACCTCAAGATCAGCGGCCGGTGGGAGGACGAGCTGGAGGCGTGGAAGGAACTGCTGGCCTACTGGTGAGATGCGTAGCGGGGGCAGGGAGGCGTGATTATGTACACGGCGCTGCCTAGTCCACGTGATGTGCCGCCTGTTCGCCATCGTCGCCGAGCAGCCCAAGAGCCCCGAGCTCCCGGAGATCATGGCCCCATTCCGGGCCCTCTCCAGGCAGCACCCCCATGGCTGGGGCATCGCGTGGTATTTCCAGGGGGGAGCGCAGGTGGAGAAGAGCCCCACCCCGGCGTTCGAGGACCCCCGCTTCATGACCACCTGCGCCTCCGCCGACTCCAACATGGTCCTGGCGCACTTGCGCAGGATGAGCGCCGGCGTTCCGTCGCCGGCGAACACCCAGCCCTTCACCTATGGCAACTACGTGTTCGCGCATGACGGCACGGTGCGGACCCGGGAGGGGCTGGAGAGCCTGCTGCCGCCGGAGTACCGCGGCCGGCTCCGGGGGCAGACCGACTCGGAGCAGCTGTTCCACCTGATACTGTACAGTATCGACAAGGGTAGCTGCCAGTACAAGGTGGACTGCATCCGCGACGCCGTCTCTGCCGTCAAGGAGAACCTGGGGCCGGGGACCACCAGCTTCAATTTCGTCATGAGCGACGGGGAAAGGGTGTACGCGTACCGCTCGGTGCTGGAGGACCCCGACCGCTTCAGCCTCATGTACCGCGTCAGGGGACCGACCGACAAGTACCCCGGGCGGTCGGTGATCATATCCTCGCAGCGGCTGGGCAGGGGGAACTGGAACATGATCGAGGACGGCACCATGCTGACGGTGGACCGGTTCCTTAACATCGAGAGCTACTCGCTCTGACAACGTGCCGCGGCGGTCTACGTGACCTCTTTCTCCCGTCTTAAAATACATGTACCACTTTGCGGTAGCCCGATGTGCCGTCTGTTCGCTTTGGTCGACGGGACCCCTGACAAGTTCTCTGACCTCATGGTCCCCTTCCGCGCGCTGTCCTCCGAGCACGCCCACGGGTGGGGCGTGGCATGGTATGATGGCTCGGGGCTTCGTCTGGAAAGGTCGCCCCTGAAGGCCTCGGACGACCCTCGGTTCCTGGAGGCATCGGCAATGGCCGAGGGGAGGATCATCATGAGCCACATCCGCAAGAGCACCCGCGGCACCAGGACCGTCGAGAACACCCACCCCTTCCCGTTCGGCAGATGGGTGTTCGGGCACAACGGGACCATCGAGGGGTACGCTCGCATCCTCGACGGCCTCCCGCCGGAGTACCGCGCCCGGCTGAAGGGCCGCACCGACTCGGAGATGCTGTTCCAGTGGCTGCTGTGGCACATGGAGTCCAGAGGCGACGAGGTCGAAGGGCTGCGCGACGGCATCGCCGCGGTGCGCCCGCTGCTGGCGAAAGGGACCACTGCCATCAACTTTACCCTGAGCGACGGCCAGCGGCTGTACGCGTACAGGGAATCGCTCACCCGCCACGGCATCTATGATCTCCGCTACCTCGACGGGGACGGCGGCCTGGCGGTGTGCTCGGAGCCCCTGGGGTCCGGGGAGTGGGCCGCGGTGGACAACGGAGAGCTGCTCATCGCCTCTCCCGGGGGCCGGGCGGAGAAGCTCGACCTCTTCGGCCTGGCCTCCGTCGCCGAGGGCCAGTCACTGAAAAAATAGAACTAAATACTCGGTGCTGAATCACCGCATAAATCCGCCTCGATGCGTCATGAACCGACACCATCACCCGGCATCCGCCAACGGGCCTTCTTTCGCCCGCATCAGGGGGCGCCCTGAAGAGGTTAAACCATGAACCAGTTCACTTATGACCTTCTGACCAAGATCTGCATGAAGTGCGGCGGCCGCTGCTGCTATTACGCCAGGCCGCCCCTGACCGAGGAGCGCATCTCCATTTTGTTAGAGAACGGCATGACCTTTGACGACATCGTCTTCGGCTCGTACCGCAAGCTTGACTGCAAGCCCACCGGCTTCTGCGTGGGCTACCGGGACGGCAAGTGCCGCGTGCAGGGAGTGAAGCCAGAGACCTGCGTGGCCGGCCCCTTCACCTTCGACGTCCGCGAGGACAAGCTGGAGATCTACCTCAAGAAGGAGCGCATGTGCGACCTGGTCGCTTTCCTCCGGAACAACCCCGAGGTGTACCAGGAGCAGTACGACCTCGCGGTGCAGAACATCCAGAACCTGGTGAAGAACCTCCCCCGCGAAGAGCTGGAAGAGGTCTGCAAGGTCGAGGAGCCGGACACCGTGAAGGTGGGGGAGTACCCCCTTTCCGAGGTGTTGGCGAACGACTATCGGAACTGAGCACGAGTACTCCGTCAACGACCCCGAGCTGGCGCCGCTGCCGATAGTGGACTCCATAATCGGGGCACTGAACGGCGAGATCGTCAACGACCTCCCCTTCGGCGACGTGATCCTGGGCAAGGAGCTGCAGAAGAACGTCATCGAGTTCGTCCCCGCGGTGCCGCAGACCTCCATAGCCAACATGGAGCGGGTCCTCTGCGACGGCATGCTGCGCTTCCATCGGGCCACCGGCGATAGGTATGCCCTGATGGGCCTGGGCATGCACCCGCTGCTGACGCTGGACCAGACCTCGTACTGGGACCACGAGGACAAGGAGATCTACGACGAATATAACAGGCTCTTCGACCTCCGGCAGCACGGGTGGCTGAACATACAGGCCCTGCAGGTCAACGTGCACTACGACGCCGAGGAGGAGATGGTCCGGAACTTCAATCGGATGCGCTCCCTCATCCCCTACCTCGTGGCGGTGACCGCTTCCTCTCCTTTCGTGGAGGGCCGCGCCACCGGCGCGATGGACAACCGCCTCCTGTACTATCGTAAGAACCAGGAGCGGGTGCCGCTCATCTGCAACAACATCGTGCCGGAGAAGCTGAGGAGCGGGAAGCACCACGACGAGATCATCGAGTCCATTTTCACGGAGCTGCGGAAGATCGACGGGGAGGCGCTGTGCCAGGAGTGGATCGACTCCCGCGGGGTCATCATCCGCTACCACCGCCAGTGCCTCGAGCTCAAGGTGCCCGACGAACAGGAGTGCCTGCGCTCCGATATGGCCGTCACCGCGTTCGTGCTCGCCCTGCTGCGCGCCGACCTGGATCTGGAGGAGGACCACGACGCCCTTCTGGAGATGAACGAGGCCGCCATTGCCAAAGGCACCGCGGCGTTCCGCCCGGAGCTGCTGCGCCTGTACGAAAGCGCGCTCCGGACCGCAACGGCCGAGGAGCGCGCCTACCTGCCGCTGGTCAGGAAGCGCATCGAGACCGGCAGCCTCGCCGAGATAATGAGCCGGCGCGTGCGGGGCGGCGAGAGCGTCAGGGACGTGGCCAAGGACATGGCCTCGCGCCTCCGCGACAACCGGCCCTGCTGATGCACTATCTCGTGCAAACCGTTATATGCCTATGGCCGGCCTAGTCACGTCATCATGGCCTCGGAACTGACCTTTGACAGGGACATCAGCATGGCCAAGCGGAGCATAGCCGAGATCACCGGGGACACCGGGCCGGAGGTCCTCAGGTACGGCTTCGACCACGGGTCCATCATCTTCACCTTCCGCACCCGCATCGGTGTGTTCTCCACCGCCATCGGCATGGACGGGAGCATCACCGAGCGGCGGGAGGAGCCCCGGTCGTTCCTTCCGACGGTGACCGCCGAGCCCGGGGAGGACAACGGCAGCGAGCGCCGCGTCGCCGCCATGGAGCGGGCGCTGCGCTTCACCGGGGAAGGCTACATACGCTCGGTGGAGGGCCGCGAGGGCGGCTTCATCGTGGAGATCGGCCGCCCCCGTGCCGCGCCGGTGCGGGTGTTCGTCGACCGCCAGGGAGCGGTCCGCGAGAGCGAGCGCCCCGGGGTGGCGGTGCGGCTGGACATCAGGTGACCATCACTCTGCCGGCTCCAGGTGGATGGTCACGCTGTCCACGTCGGAGTGATTGGAGCGTATGTGGCCCTCCAGCCGGGTGGCGATCTCGTGGGCCTTGTGCACCGTGAGCGAAGGGTCGAACAGGCAGTCCATGCACACCTTCAGGCCGCCCCGGGTGCGGTACACCCTCACGTGCTCGCAGGACACCACCTCCGGGAAGAGGCCGTGGATGCGCTCTATCGTCTCCAGCAGGCTGCTCTTGTCGAAGACCGATTCCTCGGCCGGGCACATCGGCCCCCCCGCCGGCTCCACGTGGGACGCCACCGAGGTTATGCACAGGTCGAGGCTCCGCACCCTGTCCTCCAGCCGGGTCGCCAGCTCGTGGGCCTCTCTCACCGACAGGGCGCCGTCCATCTCCACGTGGAAGTCCACCAGGCGGCCCTGCTCGTTGTCCGCGATGATGATGTTGTGAATGTCCTTGACCTCAGGCATGTCCGCCGCTTCCGCCCTTATGCGGTCCTCCAGGTTGAAGTCGTCCCGGCATACCGGCTCGGCGTGCACTATGACGTCGGCGTCCGGAACGGCCTCCCTTATCCTGTCCTCCACCTGGTCCATGATGCGGTGCCCCTGCTCCAGGGGGATCATCTTGTCAATGAGCACAGTGAGCTCGATGTAGGTGGTCGGCCCCGACTCCCTCACTCTGACCTTGCTCACCCTGCGGATCCCCTCCACTTTCATGGCCTCCGCCTCCGCGGTCTGTGAGATGCCCCTCGGCGCCGCGTCGGTCAGGGTGCCCACTGACCTCTTCAGCAGCCGGTACCCGATGATGGCGGTGATGAACGCCACCCCCAGCGCGGCGATGGCGTCGAAGGATGGGAAGCCCAGCATGGTCATGATGATGCCCAGGATGACCACGGCCGAGGAGATGAGGTCGGTGGAGAAATGCACGGCGTCGGCCTCCAGCGCCTGGCTCTTGTACTTCACCGCGGCGCGGTGGAGCACCCTGGAGCGGGTGAAGTCAACGACCATGGAGAGGACCATGATCCCGAGGGCGACGAAGCCCACCTCGACCTCGGGGGCGTGCCCCAGGAACAGGCGGCTCACCGCCTCGTACAATATCCAGATGCAGGTGACGAACAGGAGTATGGTCTCGCCGAGGCTGGAGAGGGCCTCTACCTTCTCGTGCCCGTACATGTGCTCCTCGTCGGGCGGACGGGCCGCTGCCCTTACCGCGTACAGGGTCATAGCCGCAGCTATCAGGTCTATGCCGGAGTGAAGGGCCTCGGACATAATGCCCAGGCTGTTGGTGAGGACGCCGACGGTCAGCTTGGTGGCGACCAGAAGCACGGCCGCGAGGACCGATACCAGGGCCACTTTTTCTTTGGTGTGGATGCGAAGGTCCCCCTGCCCTTTCGCCTATAAGGTCTCGAATAATAAGGTTAACTCCGGACCGTCTGGCTGGTTTAGGGCCGCCTACAATCCCCGTCGATGATGGCGCGCATCCTCTTCACCACGTCCTGCGGGAAGATGGCCCCGCCGCAGCGGCGGCAGCGGGCGACGCCGCCCATCGTCGGGAGCGTCACGTCGGCGCCGCACTTCGGGCACCTCGCCGAGGGTATGGAGATCCCCGCCCGGTCCGCCTTGGCCTTCAGGACTGAGTAGTCCACCATCTGCTCCCCGCCCGCCCCGTGCGAACTCCACCAGCCGAACAGCCCTTTCAGATCGGCGTACAGGTCCGCCGTCCCCAGATGCTGCACGCTCTTCAGGGTGTTCCATTCCACCGCGGAGGCGTCCATGAACCGGGGGGTGAGGGCATTCTCCTCCTTCAGCGGTACCTGGACCTCGTTGCTCCTTGTCTCCAGTCCGCGCATCGAGCTATAGGGAATGTTCTCCAGGACCTCGTACCCGGTGGTGCGCAGGGCGCCCTTCTCGTGAACGTAGAGGAGGCGGTGGTTGGTGGCGATCAGCAGCCCCTTCCCCGATTCCCGCAGTCCGTCCATCCCTTCTTCCAGCTCCCTCGCCCCGTAGTTCAGGTAGCGGGTCCGCCACAGGCGGACGGCCTTCTCGCCCGGCAGCGGCTCGATGACCCCGGCCAGCTGCGGCGGGAACGCCGGAGGCTCCGCCGGAGGAGGGAGGGGGGCCTGCGGCACCTCCGCTCTTGATGCGGGGCGCTCCGCCACGTCCACGGCTCGTCCGCATTGGGAGCAGAACTTGTGGCCCTCTTTCACGGAGGCGCCGCATTGGGTGCAGTACGTCATCGCTTTCCCCTAAGCCCTGCATAAGCAGGTTCGAGAAGTAATGTGGGACCGCCATCGGAATAAAGATTGTGGGGGGCGGGCGCCCGGAACTCTTTGGTCCCAGGTCTGGGGCCGGGGCCCGCCGAAGACAGTTAGTGGGGTTTACCAGACACGCGTCCTGGTGGTCTTGTTCCGGTTCAGCATCATCACGGTGATGCCGAAGTAGAACAGGAACACGGCGATGAACGCGGGTATGAGATTGGCGTCCTTGAGCTGGTCATATATGATCCACATGATGCCGACCACGATGACCATGCTCGACCAGAACATGGTGTAGGTGGAGTCGTTGCCCCAGCGCCCGGAGGTGGAGGAGCCGCGCATCTGAGGCGACAGAGCGATCGCCATCCCATAGATGCCGACCTCGAGCATCACCACGGGGATGATGAGCCATATGTTGTCCCTGATCAGGTACGCTCCGATCAGTATCGCAAATCCGACCGCGATCGAGACCACGCCAAGGCTTTGGCCGTTGATCGCGTTATCCTTGAATGTCTTCCCATCCTGAGACATGATTCATGCAATGGACTAGCGATTATTTAAATCTTGTCTGACAAATTGATGACAACTTGACCACCTGCGTCAGACCTGCGCCTTGGCGCCGCAGCGCTTGCAGAAGCTGGAATCGCGGTCCAGCTCGAGGCCGCAGTTGCCGCACCGCGCTCCCGAGTACGGCGCGGAAGAGGAACCCAGATATTTCCAGAAGGACCACGCGAAGGTGTCCGCGTCGCGCTGGTAGTCCAGATAGCTCACCGCGCCGACCGCGACGGTCAGGGGGAGCCACACCAGCGCTCCTACCAGTCCGACCACCGCCTCCCCGTCGCCGAGGGTGGCGGAGAAGTCCATGGTGACAGTGACGTTCCCGCCGTCCTCCTGGAACCACAGGTCCACCACCCGGCGCAGGCCCAGCTTTTGATAGTACTGCTCGGCGTGGAGCTGGGTGGGGGAGACGTGCTCGACGCGGAACTGGGACTGCCCCAGGAAAGTATCCGCTCTTCCAACGATCTCTCCCATGGCCGCGCCGGGATAGGTCCTCCGGTCGCGGCGAGCGAACAGGCGCTGAATCGGCATGTGATGTTGATGGGGGCGGCGGGTATTCAGGATTTGCCCAATACAATTATGAAAAGGCTGGACGAGTTGTATAGACATGAACGGGAGGATGTTGGCCCCGGCACTGGTGGTGATGGTGGCGCTGGCCGCGGTGCCCCTGCCCTTCTCCGAGGAGGCGGAGGTCGCGCTCGGCCCGGGAGAGATCCTGACCTATCGGTTCGATATCCCCTCGCCGGCCCGGGTCACCTTCATCATCGGTTCCGACGAGCCGGTGGAGGTGACCCTGGTAGACCTGAGCCCTGCGTCGGACGGCACCCCCCGGAGCGAGGTGATGCCCGGCTCCGCGGAACAGGTCACCACCGTTCACTGGACCGAGCAGATGTCCCCGGGGTCGTACCAGCTCGTGCTGAGGAACGGGTCTCCCAACGAGACCGAGGTCTATTATCAGGTCCACTTTGACTACAAAGTGGTGGGCGAGCTGACCGCCAAGAACCTCATGGCCCTGTCCCTTGCCGTGGCGGTGGCGGTCGTGGCGGCGTTCCTGTACTGGCCGCGGCGCCACTTTCAATGAAGTGGCCGTGTCAACTTATATACGCGGTCGGCCGGTCCCGGCCCGGGAATGGGATGAAGTGGAAGAGCCATACCGCCATCGCCCGGGCCATCGCCGAGGAGATGGGCCTGCCTGACGATCTGGAGGAGGAGCTCTGTGAAGGATCGGTGGACCCCGACAGGAGGCCGGACGCGGCGATGAAGGTCGACCGGATGGGGAGGACGTTCATCGGCAGGGCGCCCCATCACGATCCTCCTGCGGGCATAATCATGGGCCATGCCTGGAGGTCCCGGGAGGCGTACCTTCGAGGGGACGATCGCCAGGCGGTGCGGTGCCTGGGCAGGGCCCTGCATTACATTCAGGACAAGTCGGTGTCGCCCGGCCTCTTGGACCGAAGCCACGACCTCCGGGAGGAGGATATCGCCGACCTGGTGCCGCCCCGCGAGGCGGTGAGGAAAGGGATCGACATGGCGGTGTGCTCGCCCCTCTTCGTTCGCGAGTGCGTAAGGGCGGTCCGGCCGCGCCAGGACCCCCGGGAAGCGATGTACCAGGCCACCCTGTTCTCGGCGGCCATCTTCGCCTCGGTGCTGGGGCCTCCCGACTCGGAGGGCCGCTTCATCTCCGACTACGGCAAAGCGCGCCGGAACAGGCGGTGCCGCTACGCCGCCGCGGGGATGGCGGCGGCGAGCTCCATCTTGATCTCCCTCCTTCTGACGCAGCCCCTGGCCCTTATCGCTGGCGCGGCAGCGGTCCTTGCCGCCGTCCTCCTCGATCATGGCTACCATGATCTCAGGGAAGAGGCGGAGTGGTTCGGGATAAGGCCCCGGTGATTAGGTGGGGCAGGGTCAGATGATGAGCGCCCTGGAGGCCCGGAAGGCAAGCGGGCGGGAGACGGTCGCAGCGGACCGCCGGCAGTTCCTGGATAAGAGGTATGCGTCCACCGTGGCGAGATCGATGCCCGCCTGGAAGAATGAAAAAGGAGCAAGGCCGAGATCGATTTCACAGCCTCCGGCCGATGATCATGGCCTCGTTGAGGGCGCGCATCATCTCTCCTATCCCGCCGACGCCGGCCAGCGGCGCCCTCACCCTCTTCCCGGGGAACGCATCTTCAACCAGTATGATGAACCGTCGCCCTCCGAGCACGGTGATGCGCTCGTACTGGTCCAGCTTGCGCTTCCTGACCCGGACCTTCAGCTCGTCGAGGGTGAGCGGCTCGGTCCACGGTTGGTACAGGCAGGCCGAATGCGCTTTCCTGATGACCTCGTCGGGGAACATGAAGCCATGCCGGGCGTCGAGCACGCACCACGCGCCTGGATAGAAGCGCTCCGCGTAGGCCTGGCACTTCCGGGAGAAGCATCCGGTGTAGGCGTCGCCGGCCCGGGTGGGTCTGAAATCACCCTTGTCCCACGCTCTCCGGCAGGACGGGGTGACCAGGCAGAGCTCCCTTCCCGGCCTCCGGAGCGCCGGGGAGATGTCCGGGGACGCCCCGGCAGCGATCAATAGATCAGTATCGGCGTCATCGCCGGAGATATTCACTTTTGATGTGCTCACGGCCGGCGACGTCCCGTTCACGTCCTTAACCGTTGCGCCGAGGGTCCCGAAAATTCACGTTTGTCGTTTTGGGTTGATGGTTTCAGCAGCCAGCCAGTCATGCGGACCAATGCCTTTATCAATCGTTCTCCATATTATGCTCCGATAATATGGCCGCGCTCGTCAAGGATTACATGACCCAGAAGAAAGAAGTAGTCTCTCCCGAAGACTCCGTCTCTAGCGCAGTGGAGCTCATGGTGGACCATGATCAGGGGAGCGTGATCGTTGTGGATGACAATGAGAAGGTCCTGGGGATCTTCACCGAGCGCGATGTGCTGCGCCATTTCCTGAGCAACCAGTCCAAGTTCCTCCGCCTGAAGGTGTCCGAGGTAATGAGCAAGCCGGTCATCACGGTAACGGAGAACTCCAAGGTCTCCGACGCCCTGAAGCTGATGAACGAGAAGAACATCCGCCGCCTTCCCGTAGTGAACAAGGACGGCAAGATGGTCGGGTTCGTGTCGTGGAAGGAGCTCTTCACCAAAGTGCCGAAGGACCTGCTCTGAAGAACTACTGTCCGAGGCCGACCCCGGTCGGCTACTTTTCCATTTTTCATCCCAAAGTTTTCTCAAATAATCTTTGACGTAAGGGCACCAGCTAATACATTCCTTACAATAAAAATACCTGGTCCGCAGGCGCAGTATCATTTACGTACTACGTTTGCAATTTAGTTTTTGGATGCCAACGAGCCGCCAAGCACTACTCTTCGAGGAAAAAGTGTCAAGGGATTTTTTAATAAAAACATTCAATAGAACTGGTAGATATGCTAAGGTAGAGTGTTGGGGAGATATCCTTTTAGCCATCCTCTTTCTGTCAATGGCAATATTTTTCTTCGCAGAGTCGATTAATCAGCCAGCAGCAGCAATAATCGGGATATTGCTGCTATTGGCAACGGCGGGCTTCTTCATTTCGTCTAAAATGTCTGGTCTATTATGTTTATCTGCGACGCCAATGCGCGTATATGCAGACGGGGTCCAAATATCACAAAGCATGATGAATAACATTCGTGGCTCTGAGCGATTCATTCCGGTTGACAGGATCCAACATGTCTCTGTCAAAAGGGGAGGCGATGGATCGAGAGGCTGGTTCGTAAATAATTTTTGGAAAAAACACGGACTGATTGAAATTGAGATCATTACGACGGACGGTAGATCGTATCGATCAGGCGCTAAACCGCCGTCGACCATAGATTCGTTGATAAATAGTATAGATAAATATAAAAAATAAAAAAGGGAGATTTGCAAAAGGTTTTTACTCTTCCAGCGTGGAGAGGTCGCCCAGCGGCTGCCCCAGCTCCTTCGCTTTCAGGACCCGCCTCATGATCTTCCCGGACCTGGTCTTCGGCAGGGAATCGACGAACTCGATCTCCCGTGGATACGCGTAATACGCCAGTCGGGTCTTCACGAAGTTGGTGATCTCCTCCTTGAGCTTGTCCGAGGGGTGGTGCCCGGGACGCAGGGAGATGAACGCCTTGACGATCTCGCCCCTCAGCTCGTCGGGCTTGCCGATGACACCGGCCTCAGCGACGGCGGGATGCTCGATCAGAGCGGACTCCACCTCGAACGGTCCCAGCCTCTCCCCGGAGGTCTTGATTACGTCATCCGCCCGACCAAGGAACCAGAAATATCCCTCCTCGTCCTTGTAGGCCTGGTCCCCGGCGATGTACCAGCCCGGGATCCTGAAGTACTCCTTGAACTTGGGGGTGTTCCTCCAGATGCCGATCATCATGGACGGCCAGCCAGGGCGGAGCGCCAGGAACCCCTCCTTCTTCGGCGGCACCTCGTTGCCCTCCTCGTCGACCACGGCGGCGATGACGCCGGGGATGGGCTTGCCCATAGAGCCGGGCTTGATGGTCATGGATGGATAGTTGCAGATGAGCTGGGCACCCGTCTCGGTTTGCCACCAGGTGTCATGGATCCTCTTTCCGTACACTTTCATGGCCCACCTGACCACTTCAGCGTTCAGGGGCTCGCCCACCGAGCAGATGTGCCTGAGCCGAGAGAAGTCGAACTCCTTAACGACATCGTCACCGGCCCTCATGAGCATCCTCAGGGCGGTGGGGGCGGTGTACCACACCGTGACGCCGTACCTCTCGAGGATGCCGTACCATATCTTGGCGTCGAACCTGCCCTCGTAGGAGATGAGAGTGGTGCCGAGGAACCATGGCCCGAATATGCCGTAAACGGTTCCGGTGACCCAGCCGGGGTCGGCGGTGCACCAGTAGGTATCCTCTTCCTTGAGATCGAGGACGTTCTTGGAGGTGAAGAGCTGCTGGACCATGGCCTTGTGGCCGTGCATCACTCCCTTGGGCTTTCCCGTCGAACCGGAAGTGTAGATGATGATGTAGGGGTCCGAGGGGTTCATGCTCTCGACCTGGTAGTTGGGGTCGCCCGAGGCCAGGATGTCGTCGAACTTGACGGTGTTGTCCCCAAGTCCGGCGTTGTCGCCCACGATGATGTATTTCTGCACGTCAACGAGGTCGTCCCTGATGGGCTCGAGCCTCTTGTACAGGTAAGGCGAGGTGATGACGTACTTGGCACCGCAGTCCAGGGCGCGGTCCTTCACCGCCTCGGGGCCGAGGGCCGAGAACAGGGGGCCGGCGATGGCACCCATCTTTGCGATGCCCACCATGGAAATGTACAGCTCCGATGTACGGTCCAGGAAGACGAACACGCGGTCCCCCTTCTCGGCGCCAAGCTTGACCAGCCCGGAAGCGAGCTTGTTGGTGAGTTCCGACATCTCGCCGAAGGTGTACTTGCGCACATCGTTGTCCGCGGTGATCGAGTACAGAGCGATCTTGTTCCTTCTCCAGTTCTGGGCGTGCCGGTCCACGGCCTCATGGGCGACGTTGTAGATGCCACCGTTGGACCAATCGAACTCCTTGTCCACCGATGCCCAGGTGAACTCTCGGCACGCCTTCTCATAGTCCTGGAGATTTCCAGGGTTCTTGGGTGGAATGGTATCCTCCATGCCTATTCTCCCTCTTACTACAGGATTGAGGAAATAAGAATCGATATATAGCATTATCGAACATCGACCTCGACAATCGTAGATGCACTATGTTATCTTTTAAGAATACTACGAATATACGTTGTGAAATCCGGTAATTCGAAGGGAATCATCGAAAACCTGAGCACATCGCGAGAAGGCCGCTCGCCCACTTTCCGGCAAGTATCTAAATATAATATTTGCGGCATGAGCGGCCGGGCCCCTTCCCCGCTGGGCCGATACCGCTATATGTCATGCCGGGATTAGACGGATCCATGGCCGGGATGACCTTTGCCCAGCGCGTCCTTTCGAGAGCGAGCGGTATGGACGCCCGCACCGGGGACATCGTGAACGCGAAAGTGGACCTGGCAATGTCGCACGAGAACGCCGCGCTCGTTCTAAAGGCCTTCCGCGAGATCGGGGCGGAGAGGATGTGGGACCCCCGCAAGGTGGTCCTGCTGTTCGACCACCGCGTCCCCGCCAATACAGTGAAGACCGCGGAGGGGCACCGCGAGGTCAGGACGTTCGCCCGCGAGGAGCGCATACCCTTCTTCTATGACATGGGCGAGGGCATCTGCCACCAGGTGCTGCCGGAGAAAGGGCACGCGCTGCCCGGCCGGCTCATCGTCGGCACCGACTCTCACACCACCACCTACGGCGCCTTGGGCGCGTTCTCCACCGGCATCGGCGCCACGGAGATGGCCTCGGTGTGGGCCACCGGGGAGATATGGCTGCGAGTGCCGGAGACCCTGCGGATCCACGTGAGCGGCCAGCTCGCCCCTCATGTGGCATCGAAGGACGTCATCCTACACATCATCGGCGAGCTCGGCGCCGACGGCGCGGACTATAAGTGCGTGGAGTACGTCGGCAGCGCCATCGACCGCATGAGCGTGGCCTCTCGCATGGTGCTGAGCAACATGGCCATCGAGATGGGTGCCAAGGCCGGGGTGTGCTTCCCCGACCGGAAGACCAAGGAGTTCCTCGCCGGCCGCACCGAGCAGAGGTGGGACGAGCGGGAATGGCAGATGAGCGGCGACGCCGACCAGGAGCTGAAGGTCGACGCGGGGGCCATAGCGCCGAAGGTGGCCTGCCCCCACCTCGTCGATAACGTCGTGGACGTCGGCGAGGTCGAAGGAACGAAAATAGACCAGGCGGTGCTGGGCTCCTGCACCAACGGAAGGCTGGAGGACCTTGCCGCCGCCGAAGCCCTCCTCCGGGGCAAGAGGGTGAGCAAGGACGTCCGCTTCATCGTCGTCCCCGCGTCGCGCGAGGTGTACATCGAGGCATCGGAGAACGGAATACTAGCTTCCCTCGCCCGCTCCGGCGCGGTCATCACCAACCCCGGATGCGGCCCCTGCCTGGGCGGCCACCAAGGCCTCCTCGCCGCCGGCGAGAGGTGCATCTCCACCACCAACCGCAACTTCCGCGGGAGGATGGGGTCGCCCGACGCCGAGGTGTACCTGGCGTCGCCGGAAACGGTAGCGGCGAGCGCGTTAAAGGGCGAGATCACCGATCCGAGGAGGGCGTGACATGATCTCCGGAAAGGTATGGAAGTACGGCGACCACGTCAACACCGATCTCATCATCCCCGGCCGGTACCTCGACGACTACAATGTCCAGAATCTGGCCAAGCATGCCATGGAGGACATAGATCCGACCTTCGCCGCCGGCGTGAGGAAGGGCGACATCATCGTGGCGGCCCGCAACTTCGGCTGCGGCTCGTCGCGTGAGCAGGCGCCCCTGGCCCTCAAGGCCGCGGGGGTCGGGGCCGTGATCGCGGGCAGCGCGGCGCGCATCTTCTACCGCAACTCCATCAATGTGGGGCTTCCCATAGTCATCTGCCCTCAGGCCGCAGGCATGTTCGAGGGCGGGGACCCCGCGGAGGTCGACCTGGAGGCGGGGACGGTCCGCAACGCCCGCACCGGGAGCTGCGTCAACTTCAACCCCCCGCCGGAGTTCCTCCTGGACATCTTGAACGATGGCGGGCTCGTCCCCCACATGAGGAAGAAGCTGGGCACGAAGTGATCTCAGTGGCCGACCAGCCTCACTTCCTGGGGCGGGGCGGGAGCGGACGCCAGCCTCCACTTGCCGTTAGGCACCGCCATCTCGAACCGCGCTCCCTGTCCCAGCTCCCCCGTTTCCCTGACCGTCATCCCCGTCACCTCCAGCACCTGCCGGGCGAGGAACAACCCCAGTCCGCTGTCCCTGCCGAAGCCCTGCTCGAAGATGCGCTCCTTTTCCTTGGGATGTATGCCGACCCCGTCGTCCTCATAGACGATGGTGAGGATCTCGCCAGCCACCACATGCCACACCTTGACCCGCGTGGCCCTTTCCCCGTGCCTCTTGGTATTGTCTAGCAGGATGCTGAACACCCTGTCCACCAGGGGGTCGGCGAAGATCTCCAGGTCGTTGAGGTACAACTCCGCCTCCAGCCCCTCGGCGAGGCCTAGGGCGAAAGCCCGCTCGAATATGGCGGAGGCGCTATGCCAGGCCGGTGCGTTCACCCCCAGGCTCTGGTAGCTCTTGGCGAACAGGAACTGCTTCTCGATGAACTTGACCGCCGCGACGATACGCTCCCCGTACTTCCTCTGGTCCCCCTCCTCCAGCGTCCGTTCCATCATGATCTCCGCGTAGCCCTGGATCACCGTAACCTGGTTCAGGGTGTCGTGCCTGGTGATACTTGACAGGAGGTTGAGCTTGACGTTCGCCTCCCGCAGCGCCTCGGCGATCTGCTTCTCCTCGGTGATATCCCTCAGGGTGAGCAGCACGCTGGTGGTGGTGCCTCCGCTGTCGACGATATCGTCGACGCCGAGCTGGAAAACCCGCTCGTTTGGCTCCCGGCCCAGCTTCACCTCCACCAGGTCCCCCCTCCGGGCCCGCTCCACGCTCCCCCGGGACAGGCCGGGCGATATGGCCTCCACCGGCCGGGCGTACACGTCCCTATCCTGGCACCCCATCCTCCTCATTACGTTCTGGTTGGCGAACAGCACATGCCCGGCGGTGTCGACGACGATGACGCCGTCGTCCACGGTGTCGATGATGTTGGACAGCGCCAGCGGCACCACGTCGAACAGCTCGTACATGAACGTGCCCAGGAATATCAGCACCCCCGCGGCGAGGAACCCGATCACCATGAAGTAGGTGAGGCTCACGGGGAACGCCCTGGAGAGGCCCAGGAGCAGGCAGAACAAGGGGATGAACGCGGCCACGAGGACCAGCCGGACCTGCTTCCGATGCATCCTCGACGATTGAAGGAAGGAGACGGCCAGCATGGCTACCCCCGTCACCAGCAGCAGCAGGGAGTAAGCGGTGTGGACGGCGAAGCCGATATTGTAGTCGGGGATGAGGGTGGAGTACCTGCTCGCCGTATCCAGGCTGACCTGGGTGTAGAACAGGTGGTGATAGTCGTTGCTCCACAGCAGGAGCAACGTCATCGCGGGGACGGCGAACAGCAGAACGGTGGACAGGGCGGTGGCGGGCTTCCTGCCAAGGAAGTTGAGGGTGAACAGCAGGAAGACCGGCGGCATGGTGGCGACGGCGAGGTACTCGATGTTGTTGCAGAGCACCTTTCCCGGCAGGTCCGGGACGTACAGCTCCATGCAGGCGAAGGCGGCGAGGAAGGCCAGTTGCAGGGTCAGGACCACGAACAGGGTCCTTGCGCGGAGGCTGCTCCGCGTCCACCCATATAATGCCAGTCCGAGGGACACGGCGATGGTGGCGACCAGGGGGGCGAAGAGCAGGACCACGTTCACCATGCTTCATTTCTTTTGAGCACGACGAATATAGAATGTTGCCACCTCGAACGGGGGCCCGGGAACACCTCTAGAGCGGCCCCGCAGGCGGCCCGCCGCCAAAGCGTTTAAATCAATCCTGTATTATGGCATAAGCACCAAAACCCTAGTCACAACCCAGAACTAGGACAAGGTGATGCCAAAAGAGGATGAATGAAGAAGTATGGCCTTGAGACGTCTGGCTGTCGATTTGCGGCCTTGCATTGCTTGCAAAAAGTTTATAAGTGGACTGTTAATATCAGGCCACTCCCGCGTGGTGTGAGAGCATGAAATACACTAGATTTGAAAAGGCGCGTATCATTGGTGCCCGGTCTTTGCAGGTTTCCTTGGGTGCGCCGGTTCTCATCGACATCCCTCAGGGGATGATCGACCCCGTCGAGATTGCCATGCTTGAGTACGATAGGGGAGCCATCCCTATCACTGTTAAAAGAGACGCATGAGGTTTTAAGATGAGCGAGGAAACTAAGACCGATCTTCTGGTGCCTGAGGACGTATACCTTACCTCCGGTGTCCATATCGGTACCCAGCAGAAGAGCGCCGACATGAAGAAGTTCATCTTCAAGGTCAGGTCGGACGGATTGTACGTAATGGATGTCAAGCAGACCGACGCCCGCATCAGGGCGACGGCCAAGTTCCTGGCCAGGTTCGCTCCTGACCGCATCGTGGTCTCCTCGGCCAGGCAGTACGGCCAGAAGCCGGCCAAGATGTTCGGAAAGACCCTTGGGTGCAAGATCTTCGCTGGCAGGTTCGTCCCCGGCACCATGACCAACCCCGAGATCCCCGAGTTCCTGGAGCCCGAAGTGCTCCTCGTCACCGACCCCGCCGCCGACCAGCAGGCTGTCGCCGAGGCTCTTAACGTGGGCATCCCCATCGTCGCGTTGTGCGACGCCAACAACGAGACCAGGAACGTTGACCTCGTCATCCCTACCAACAACAAGGGCCGCCGCGCCCTCGCCTGTGTCTACTGGCTCCTTACCAGGGAGATCCTGAAGGAGCGGGGCGTCATAAAGAGCGACGACGAGTTCAAGCTCACCATGGACGACTTCGAAGCCAGCCTTTGAGCTGTCTTCGTTCAATCTCTTACGGGCGCGCCGCGTCCGGTCCAGTCCTTTATTTTCTCTCATCCAGATATGAGCTCGCGCTGCGGACAAATTGTAAATATCATACCAGCGCATTTTCTGCTCGACCATGAGACGTCCGGCGGTAGCGGGAAAGTTCTATGCAGGGGGCGAGCGCGCCGTTCGCGCGGAGATAGAGAAAGCGTTCCTCTCCCCCCTCGGCCCGGGTGAGATCCCCGAGCTCAACAAGAACGGGCCGCGCAGCATCGTGGGAGCGGTCGCCCCTCATGCCGGGTACGTGTACTCCGGACCGGTGGCCGCCCACACCTACGGCGCTCTCGCCAGGGACGGGTTTCCTGAAACGTTCGTCATCATGGGTCCCAACCACCACGCCATGGGCGCCCCGGTGGCCATGAGCACAGAGGACTTCTCCACGCCCCTGGGAGTGGTGAAGATCGACGAGGACATCGCCGGCAGGATGGGGCGGCTGGTGGTCGACGACCCGTCCGCGCATCGCTACGAGCACTCTATCGAGGTGCAGCTGCCGTTCATACAATACTTCAGCGACAAAGCGAAGATAGTCCCCATCTCCATGGCCGCCCAGGACTACGAGACCGCGGTGGAGGTGGCCGAGGAGCTGAGGCGGGCGTGCCAGGGCAAGGACGTGGTGTTCATAGCCTCCACCGACTTCTCGCACTACGTCCCGGCCCAGGAGGCGGAGAGGCAGGACCATGCGGTCATTGACAAGATCCTCGCCGCTGACCCTGAGGGTGTGTACGACACGGTGGTGCGCAGGGATGTGTCCATGTGCGGCTACGGTCCGGTCATGACCATGATGCTGGCGTCCGGCGGCAAGAAGGCCGAGCTGCTGAAGTACGGAAGCTCCGGGGACGTGACGCCCATGGACGAGGTGGTGGGGTACGTGTCTATGGTCGTCCGGAGCTGAGCATAATAATATATCGAGATTGCGATAATCTATCATCGGAGCATCGAGCATGAGCGCTGAAACAGGAAAATGCCCCCGCTGCGGCGCGGAGTCGCGGCCGGGCAACAGGTACTGCGCCGGATGCGGCTATGACCTCACCTCGCCGATGTCGGAGCCGGTCCGCCAGTCGGCATCATGGCAATCCTCGGAAGGGGCCAAGGCCAGGATCGCGGACATAATCCGGAGAAGGGGGCAGAGCGATGAGGTCCTCTCCGACATGTGGATACTCCTGCCCATACTCGCATTGGGCGTGAGCATCGTGGCGGTCGTCGCGATGGGCCTGAGGATGGCGACGGCGTTCTCGGAAGGCTTCGATCCCAACAGCGGGCTGGGGCCGTTCTGGGCAGACATCGCCGTGCTGGCGATCGCCAGCCTGGTATCCATGGTGCTGTTCCTGGTGCTCAACTACAAGCTGCTGAAGCGGCAGTATGAGCACATCGCCCGGGAGGCCGCCCTCCGACGGGCCCTCATAGACTTCCTCCGGGCCAAGGGCGAGGAGAGGGGCGCCGGCCAGAACGTGTACCAGTACGTCCAGGCGATGGAGGCGATCGACCGCGAGGGAGTGTTCAACGAGAAGCAGAGGGACCCCCTCCTTTGGACCCTGGCGCCGCTCATTCCCATCGTCGGCGGCATCTTGTGGTACTACTCCATGTGGTTCCTGACCGAGTACACCCCGCACCACGACCGCCGCTGGGTCGCCTTCGCCCAGAACGCCCAGTACGCCGGCTCGCAGGTGGGGATGGAGCTGAGCCCTCCCCGGCCGGCCGTCCCCGAGCGGAGCACCGTGCTCTATCTCATCCTGACGTTCCTGTTCGGCGTTTTCGCCGTCTACTGGTATTGGGTCATCATCAAGGACTACAACGAGCACTTCAGGGCAGAGTGGGAGTTCGAGGACCGGCTGCTGGGGGAGATCCAGAGGTTCTGAGGCCTCTCTCATCCCTCCCCTCGGCCGCTCACCTTTCCGCCCCTATCCAGGCCCGTATCCTCTCGGGGATGTCGAGCAGCCGGACCTCTTTGCTCTTCAGGAAGCCCATGACGCTATCCATGATGAGCAGGAGGACGATGACGACGATAGCCGCCGTCACCCCGCTGGCCAGGATAGCGTCCAGGGTGCCGGCCGAGACCTCGAAGAGACCTTCCAGGCGGTCTATGAACGCCGGGTTCCACAGCCCCCGGTCCGTCAGCATAATACAGGCCAGGAGTCCGTTCCCGAGGTTGACCAAGGTGTTCGCTCCTGCCAGCGGCAGCGTCCACCGGCCGGCCACGATCTTGCAGACCGATAGGCCGAAGCTCATTACCGCCAGGACCACGATCGCCGGGATGTACGCCTGCAGCCGGTCGAGATCGAACAGGGTGGCGACCTGCAGGCCGCCGTCCGCTTGATCGTACCAGCCGATCAGCTCCGGCCGGAGCACGAAGATGGACATGAACGCGACGATGAAGATGATGGCCACCACCTCCCCGGCGCGGTCGATCTTGCTCCGGGGGTTCTGGACCGCCGGCGGGAGATCGTCCACCGTCCAGTCCTTATGGCCGAAGGGCAGACTGCCCTCGTCCACCCCTGCCCTCTCCAGTATAGCGAAGACCAGGGTGACCCAGATGAACGCCTGTACGGCGCCCTCGAAGGCCCCTCCGATGGCCGCGGCGATGACGTCCACGGCGCTGCCGCCGTCCAGCACGGCCCCGGCGAGGGACAGGAACGCTATTGCCACCGGCGCGATGCACAGCACGATCTTCAGCACGAAGACGTAGGTGTCGTACAGTCCCGGCCCGATGAGGTACCTCTTGGACTGCCGGTACTCATTGGCCAGGGCCGCGGGGCTCCCCATCTTCTCCAGGACCTTCCGGACGTCCTGCTCGGTGGCGCCGTCCGGCAGCATGTCCTCAATGTTGGCTCGAAGCTCCCGCGCCACATCGCTCCTGGTGTCCTCGGGCAGCCGCTCCGCCACCGCTCGGACGTACCGCTCAATCAGTTCCATCGTTGCCGCCTCCCGTCAGGACCTCGAGCTGCTTGGAGAGACCCTTCCACTCCTCCTTCAGGCGCTCGTACACTTCTTTTCCCTCCTCGCTAAGTTCGTAATACTTTCTCGGCCGGTTTTCCGAGGTGTCCCATCGGCTTACCAGCAGGTTCTGCTTCTCCAACCTCCGGAGCAGGGGGTACAGCGTACCCGGCTCGATCACCGCGTCCTTCTCCTCGAGCTTCTGCACCAGAGAGTAGCCGTACTCCGGGCGCTCCAGCTGGCTGAGGACCGACAGCACCAGGGTCCCTCTTCTCAGTTCGACCACCAGCGATTCGATCAGCTCTTCCGTGGAACCCGTTCTCATCACCTCAGCATATACTGTGCGACATACAGTATTGTAATATCAATAATATTATAAGAACGTTAGCTTCGCTCGAAAGCTGCCGCTCTGACCCAAGAATGGAACGAAAAAAGTAAGGTGGGGCGGAGCCCCGTTCGCTCAGATGCGCTTCATCTTGCCGATGGTAGGCTCGTAGATGAGGCCCTTGTCCAGCAGGGAATTGTTGATCTCCTCCAGCTCGCTCTCGCCGATGCCGAGCTTGGCCGCCTCTTTGATGAGTTCGGACAGCGCCGCCCCCTTCTTGTTCTTGTCCAGGGCGTCAATGAGCTTGAGCACGATCTCTTCCTTGTCCTGGTCGTCCTGCTCTTCCTCGTCCTCGATCTCGTCGGGGGCCGAGGACGGCAGCTCCGGAGGTATGGGAAGATCGGACGAGCGCTCCGGCAGCAGCTGCTCCAGCGCTTCCAGCACCATCCCGCGGTAGCGGTTGATGTCCAGGTCGGTGTAGTGCGGGGAGGCCCTGGACACCCCGTCAGCCAGCGGGGGGCTGAAGCCCAGCTTCACCAGCTCCTCGGCGGTGGGGCACTCCATCTCCCGGGCCTCATCCACCGCCTCGATCCGGCGCATGGTGGCCTTGGCGGTCTCCAGTATCCAATGGTCCCGGATGTGCTGGTCCACCTCGACGATCTTCTCCGGCCGCACCGACATGTACATGGTGCCCTCCTGCGGAGAGTACGTCCGGCTCTTGCCGATGACGGCCACGAAAGCGGGCGGCTCTATCTTGGAAAGAGCGAGCGTCGCCTCCGGCGCGTACTTGCCGGCGTACACGTAGAACTTGTCGGTGCCGTCGGAAACGAGGGCCCGCCACAGCGGCTCCGCCTCGGTGCCAATGTTCTGCCGGTCCGTCATCACGCCGACGATGAATATGCGGTTCACCATCGCTCCCAGGGGGGTGATGACGTACGACGGGGCCTTCTCCCCCTCGCCCTTCAGCTCCAGGGATGAGGCGTTGTACTCAGAAGCGAACACCCTCCAGGCCACTTCCCTGGTGATCATTGCGCTCCCTCCGCCTTGGCCAGGAGGGCCTCGGCCTCGCTCTTCACATCGAGAGCGGCCAGTTTGGCCTCGGTAACGATCATCATCAGCCCGTACTCGTCCGAGGTGACATTGCCGCGTACCTCTATCGGCTTGGCCAGCAGTTTCTCCTCGACGTGCGTGCCCACGATGTCGGGGTTCATGGTGTCGCGGGCCTCATCGAGGGCCTCCTTGAGCGCTATGCCAGTGAGCAGCTCGGTGACATCCTTCTTCATGATCGCGGTCATGGCTGCGGAGCCGTCGTCCACCACCGCCTTGATGCGGAGGTCGGGCACTTGCTGCACCTTTCCGTGCACCTGGCATACCCCCTTCTGCACCACCCGGTGGCACTCGGGGCAGCGGAAGATCAGGCCAGAGCCTTTCTTCACGTCCACGATGGTGCCGGTGACCGTTACGTCCGCGGCGCCGCCTACCCGCTCGATCTCTTCAATGGTGCGCCTGGTCGCCACGTCCAGCTCGCTTTCGGAGGGGAACTTGATCTTGGGTCTGTCGACATTGGCCCTCTCCCCGAAGGTGAGGCGGGGGATGCCCCTCCACCCCTTCACGTAGGCGTTGGAGATGGTGACGATCTCCTTGTCCTTGAGGCCGAAGTCGTGCCAGGCCGAGAACTCTACCTTCCCGGTCTCGTCGGCGATCACGCCGGAGAACACCGTCTTCTTGCCAGACGGTGCCTCCACGTCCTTCCTGCTGAGGGAAAGGATCCTCCCGGTGAGGGTGAGGTTGTTCATGTTCTCCCTGAGGTCGATGACCTTGACCACCGACGGCACCGAGAACGAGCCGGACGAGCCCTCCGAAACGCACGTCCCCTCAGGCAGCGTGACCGAGTCGGAGGCTTGCTCCTCCACAGTGGCTCGGTTGCCCAGGTTCACCTTGGGCTGGCCGCTCCATTCCTTGGTGTAGGCGTTCCGGATAAGGTATACCTCCCCCAGCTTCAGGTCGAACTTGGTGGTGTCCCACACCGTGAACGGTACCGTGCCGCTCTCGTCGGCCAGTACACCGGTCTGGATGGGCTTGGAGATGCCATCCACCAAGACCTCGCGCATGCTCGAAGATATCACCTTTACCAGAAGATCGGCGCTCTGCTCGCTGGTGCCCAGCTGAGAGATCATCTTCCGCACGCCCTTGGTGAGGGCGTTGGGATCGCCGCCGTACTTGCGCACGATGTGGCGCTTGGAGGCCTCCAGGGACATCCTGTACACGTTCAGGTAGTTGTCCAGGTCCTTCTCGATATCCTGCTCCGATACTTTTCCTTCCAGCACCCTGACCATTTCCATTACATGGGGTGCGAGCTCTTCCTTGTTCATCATGTTCTTACCTCGCTTGATGAAGTTTCGTGCAATCGTATATCATAATGTATTAAAAGCATTCTACACGGCGCACCGAAAGTGAACCGGGCAAGTCCCGAGCCAGCATATCGAACTTGGCCGTTCCCGACCGAAAGTGAAAATCCAGAAAATCAGCTGGCGGCCGGGGGCGGGGCGGTTCGGCCCCGCCGGGCCGGGGGACCTCACTCCGTGAAGGTCTCGCCCTTCTCGAAGTTCTCCTTGAGAGCGGCGATGAGCACTTCGCGGTTGTGGCGGAGATGGCTCTCGAACCATGCCTTGATCACCACGCCTATCCTATCGTGGATGGCGTCGACGTCGACCTCTCTCAGGGGCACGTCGTAGACCACGAACTGGCCGAACACCCTCTTCCATCCGGCATACTTGTAATAGTGCTCACCTTCGCAGTACTCGAAGATCGTGCGCAGGCGCATTACGCCGTTGTCGTTGTAGTACCACACCTTCAGGGAGTCGCCCATGCGTCCCTGCTCCTGGGTGCGGTCAATGAGCTGGATGTTGCGGACATCCTGGAACCTGAAGTCGGGCCTGAACTCCCACTTCTCCAGGGTGTCGTCCTGGTGAGCGTAGAGGGTCCTCTGCGGCTCCATGGTCAGATAGATCCTCTGCTTGTCGAACCTTTCCTTGATCTTGTCGAAGTCGGAAAGAAGAATCCTGTTCACGGAGATCAACTGGCTTTGCAGCTCCGCCGCATCGCTCAAGATAGTCTGGGTCTGCTCTTCCAACTCGGCGTCCAACTGTTTTATCCAGTCGTCCTTCCCATCGTTTAAGCTCACCATAATCGGTCCCTGCAGGTGTAATTAGTTATCTCCCATAAAAATATTACCTAGTGAGAATTTTGTCTGGCAACTTGGGACCCCCGTGGCAAAAGGATTTCTAGGGGTACGGAATACAAGGCCCGAATGGACGTAGGCGCTATCTTCGACGGCCTTATGCATTATCTGGAGGCGGTCTCCTCCGACCCGGTGGTATATAGCATCGTCTTCTTCGTCTACGTCGTGCTGGCGACCGTCATCCTGCCGATACCGGTGGAGGTGGGCCTGTTCTTCAGCCTGGACGCCATCCCCTTCTGGGGCAAGGCCCTCATCATGGGCCTGGGCAAAGCGGTAGGCGCGTTCCTGGTGTTCCACATCGGCCTGAAGGTCGGCGACACCGTAAAGGGCTGGTCCACCAGATGGGGCTGGTTCAATTGGCTGGTGAGGGGATGCGAGTGGCTGGTGGCCAAGCTCGGGTACTTCGGCCTGTACCTCATCCTCAGCATCCCCATCATGACCGATACCGTCCCGCTCTACATATTCACGGTGTTCAACGAGCGTGGGGTCCTCGAGCCCAAATGGTTCACCTTAGTGTGCTTCCTGTCAGGGGTCACGCGGGCGATGGTGGTCTATGCCTTCTTCTACCTCTTGGGCATCAAGCTGGTCTGAGGGTGCAAGGATTTAACATGTCCTTCGCATATGGGGCAACGTAATGGACCTCCTGAACGGCCTGCAGATATTCCTGGAGGGCTTGGCCCATGACCCGGTAGCCTACAGTGTGGTTCTGTTCGTTTACACCGTCGCGGCGACGGTGTTCCTGCCCTTCCCGGTCGAGGTCGCGCTCCTGGGCAGCGGGCAGACCCCCGTTGCGGTGGTGGCCCTAGTGCTGGGGGCCGGGAAGGCCGTAGGATCGGTGATAGTGTTCTACCTCGGCGACAAGGTCGGCGGGGGCCTGGAGAAATGGATAGGGACTTCCAAGGTCTTCAAAGGGCTGGAGACGTTTGTGGAGAAGACCCGCTACTTCGGCATGTACATCCTCCTGAGCATACCGGGCATGCTCGACACCGTGCCGCTGTACTTGTTCGCCCTGTTCAACCGCAGGGGGGTGATGCATCTGCGCCAGTTCGCCCTGGTCAACTTCCTGGCCGGCATCACCCGGGCGAGCATAGTCCTCGCGCTCTTCCATCTGTTCAACATCCGCCTGGTGTGAAGCTCCGGGGAGATGCGGTGG
>NZ_CAJE01000018.1 GCF_000308215.1 Methanomassiliicoccus luminyensis B10 | reverse complement strand
TGCGATGAGGCGGGAGGAATAATTCAACAAAGTTTGCGGTGGGAAAGGTTTATTAGACGGATTAAAAATCTGTCGTTATGGTCCCGAAAAACAAGATCCTCGACATCATCAAGGATTATGACCCAAAGGACATAACCATCGCCACGCTTTGTTCCCACACTTCCCTCCAAATATTCAACGGGGCCAAGAAGGAGGGCTTCAAGACGCTGGGGCTGGCGGTGAACCAGAAGACCAAGTTCTATGACGCCTTCCCGCTGGCCAAGCCGGACGAGATCATCCGCTTCGACAGCTACGATGACTTCGTCACCCGGGCCGAGGAGCTGAGGGACCGCAACGTCATCATCGTCCCCCACGGCTCCTTCGTGGAGTACATGGGGACCGAGCGCTTCGAGGCCATGGAAGTCCCCACCTTCGGCAACCGCGCGGTGCTGAAGTGGGAGGAGGACCGCGAGACGCAGCGCACCTGGCTGGAGAGCGCGGGCATCCAGATGCCCCGCCGGATCGCCGACGCCAAGGACATCACCGAACCGGTGCTGGTGAAATATAATGGGGCCAAGGGCGGGCGCGGCTTCTTCATCGCCAAGGACTACCTGGAGTTCAAGATGGGCATCGACCTCAGCCAGGAATCGTACACCATCCAGGAGTACGTCCTGGGCACCAGGTACTACCTGCACTACTTCTACTCCCCCATCCACCCGCGCGGGTACAGGGTGGGCACCGGCTCCATCGAGCTCCTTTCCATGGACCGCCGCGACGAGAGCAACATTGACGAGCTTTACAAGCTCGGCGCCACCGAGGAGCTGAAGAAGCACGGCATGTTCCCCAGCCTGGTGGTCACCGGGAACATACCGGTGGTGATACGGGAGAGCCTCCTATCCAAAGTGTTCGAGATGGGCGAGAGCGTTATCGAGCGGAGCATCGAGCTGTTCGGCGGCCTCATCGGGCCGTTCTGCCTGGAGTCCATCGTCACCGACAAGCTGGACTTCAAGGTGTTCGAGATCTCCTGCCGCATCGTGGCCGGCACCAACCCCTTCATCACCGGCTCCCCCTACTCCGACCTGATCGAGCCAGGCATGAGCACCGGGCAGCGCATCGCCCGGGAGATCAAGGACGCCGTCGCCATGGGCAGGCTGGGCGAAGTGGTGTCGTGAAGCTGGTCGTGGTCCTGGCGGACGCCGAGCTGGAGCTCGCGCCGGCGGGTACGGGGCTGCCGGCCCTGGACGCCTACTTCCACCGGGACCTCGTAAAGAGCATGGATGACGGGGATAGGCGGGGCCGCGGGGACATCGTCCACAGCTGCCTTCTCCTTCTCCAAGGTTCCGAGCTGAACCGCCAGGGGAATCTGGGGGTGTTCGTTCACACCCGCGGTGGCCAGGTCATCGCGGTCGAGCCTGGCGCCAAGATCGCCCCCAATTACATACGGTTCCTGCAGCAGATGGGTTCGCTCCTCGCTGGCGGCAAGGCGGAAGGCTATTCCCTATCTGACAGGGACTTCAAACAGCTCATCGCCGAGATCGGCGCCGACCTGGTGGTGGCCATGTCCCCCCACGGCAGGGACGTTCCCCTGAGCGAGGTGCTGAGATCGCGCCCGGACGGCACCGTGGCCGTGGTCATGGGCGCGTTCCCCTGCGGCGACTACCAAAGCCCGGTGTACGAGCTTTGTGACGTGAGCGTGTCGCTAGGACCGGAGCTGCTGACGGTGCCGGAAGTGGTGCGCAGGGTACTCTCGGCCGCTTCCGAGAATCCGTGAGAAATAGAGAATGTTAATCAATTCCCACTTACGGAGTATCTCCACGTTCAAGGAGGACTAATGCCATCAATCGGCACTATAGTGGGATGACTTAGGTACTTCCCAGGGGAACGAGCTAGGAGTGCTCATGCTGTGGCGAACTAGTTCCTAAAACACTTGATGATAGGTGGCACGACTGTCCATACTGTGGGTCGTCTCTCTCGCGTGACCATAACGCTTATATCAATATCCTCAATAGAGGACTGTTGAAGATAGGGCAGGAACTGCCCGAACTCGCTCGTGGACAGACGGCATATGCCTCATCAGGTGATAGGGCAAGCCGTCTGCATGAAGCAAGAAATTCCGCCCTAAGGGCGGGGTAGTTCACCAGCCCCGCTCCTGGAGCCTCTGCTCGGGGGCGATGGTGGAGATCTCGATGCCCCTCATGGCGTCGCCCAGGCTCTTGGACACCGTGCCGATGACGGACGGGTCGTCGTAGTGCGTGACCGCCTCGACAATGGCCTTGGCCCTCTTGGCGGGGTTGTCGGACTTGAATATGCCGGAGCCGACGAACACGCCGTCGGAGCCGAGCTGCATCATCAGCGCGGCATCGGCGGGAGTGGCGATGCCCCCTGCGGCGAAGTTGATCACCGGAAGTCTCTGGATCTCGGCGACCTCCTTGACCAGCACGAAGGGGGCCTGTATCTCCCTGGCCACCGCGCGAAGCTCCTGGTTGTCCTTGTTCTGGATCTCCCTGACCTTCCCCATGATGGTATGCTGGTGGCGGACCGCCTCGATGACGTTGCCGGTTCCGGCCTCGCCCTTGGTGCGTATCATGGCCGCGCCCTCGTCGATGCGCCTCAGCGCTTCGCCCAGGTCCCTGGCGCCGCACACGAACGGCACGGTAAACTTCTTCTTCTCTACATGGAAGAACGGATCGGCCGGGGTCAGCACCTCGGATTCGTCGATCATGTCAACGCCCAGGGCCTCCAGCACCTGCGCTTCTACGAAGTGGCCTATGCGGCACTTCGCCATCACCGGGATGGTGACGGAGTCGATGATCTCTTCGATCATAAGCGGGTCGGACATCCTGGCAACGCCACCCTGGGCGCGGATGTCCGCAGGGACCCTCTCCAGCGCCATCACCGCAACGGCCCCTGCCTCTTCGGCAATCTTGGCCTGCTCGGCGTTGGTGACATCCATCACGACCCCTCCCTGCTGCATCTTGGCAAAGCCACGCTTGACAAGGTCGGTCCCGTAACGGAGCTTGGTCATGTCCAACTCAAAAGGCATTTGTAAACACCGGGGGGTCGTTACACCTGTCTGGTATTTAAAATTTTTAGAATAGTATCGCGCCGTTCTGACTTTTTTCAAGCTGGACCTTGGTCTTCCGGGCCCCCCGGGGGAGCGCAAAACCCTATCCTCGACGGAAAGTACAGGCGGCGCCCGCGGGCGCCGGCATATGATTGGTGGTGGGAAGTCAACGCGGCGGTACGATATCACGCTGGACAATCCCTCCCCATATCCTTATGATAAGAAAGGCTAAATGGGGGTCATCATATCCTAGGGGACGGACATGGCTGCAAGGCGTCTGAAAAACGTGCCCGAATCCGGCACGGTCAAGATCGCGAACATCGTCAGCAAGCTCAGGCATGAGGGAGCGGACATAGTCTCATTCTCCATGGGAGAACCCGACTTCCCCACCCCCGACAATATCACCCAGGCCTGCGTGGCCTCCCTGAACGATCATTTCACCCACTACACTCCCTCTGCCGGTATCCCCGAGCTGAGGAAGGCGGTGGCGGCGAAGGCCAGGGAGATCAACGGCATACCTTGCACCGATGCCAACGTCCTCATCACCCCGACCAAGCAGGCCATATTCATGGCTGCGCTGGCCATGATCGACGAAGGTGACGAGGTAATACTTCCCGATCCCACCTGGGGCACCTACGAGGCCTGCGTGCGCCTGGTGGGCGGCGTGCCCAAACTGGTCACCCTGGACGAGAGCACCGAGTTCCGCATGACCCCTGAGAAAGTGTCCGAGGCCATATCCTCGCGCACTAGGATGATATTCATCAACTCCCCCGCCAATCCCACTGGCTCCGTCCTCACCGAGGCGGACGTCGAGGGCATCGCCGACCTGGCGGTGGACCGGGACCTGTGGGTCCTCAGCGATGAGGTGTATGAAAGAGTGGTGTTCGAAGGCAAGCATGTCTCCATCGCCTCGCTGCCGGGCATGTTCGACAGGACCATCACCGTCAATGGCGTGTCCAAGACCTACGCCATGACCGGGTGGAGGCTGGGCTGGGCCATCGCGCCCACTCCCATCTTCAAGGCGCTGAACACCCTGCAGACCCACTCGATCACCTGCTGCACATCTTTCGTGCAGAAGGCCGGGGTGGAGGCCCTCAACGGCCCCCAGGACTCCGTGGACCGCATGGTGCAGGAGTTCAAGGCCCGCCGGGACCTCATCATGGACCTGATGGACGAGATCCCCACCCTGAACTGCCCCGAGCCCAAGGGCGCGTTCTATCTGTTCCCTTCGTACGACCAGAGCATCAGCTCGGAGGATATGGCCGCCTACCTGCTGGAGAAGGCCCATGTGGCAGTGACCCCCGGGTCCGCCTTCGGTCCGGCCGGGGAGAAGCACATCCGCATATCATACGCGTGCTCGCGCCAGGACATCGTCGAGGGAATGGGCCGCATCAAGGAAGCGCTGGCCAAGCTGTAAGTTCGCCAGCGGCGGACCTTCGGCAAGCGCACAATCGATAAGGAGAGCACATTATTTTTATTCACACTCCCTTTGGACCCTGGGAAGGAGAGGGAGAATCCGGGCCGCATACCATTGCTAGAATGGGCTGTCATCGTTCGAACCTCCTCCCTTCGCGGAAGAGGATCATAATGGACGACGAGCAGCAAGCAAGCGGGAAGAAGAGGCCCCCAAGAAGGCGATATCGATCGGGCTGGTGACCGTGGCGGTCGCCGCGGCCCTCATACTGGCGTCGATCGCACTGCTGGGGAGCGGGTCAGAGGAAGAAGACCTCGTCACCGGGAAGATATCGGAGAAGATATTGCAGCCCGAGGACATGGGCGCGGGATGGACCGCGTACAAGGCCTTTTCCAACGCTACGGGGCCAATGCCCTCCGGGGCATATGAGGACGGCTCCATCACGCTCAAGAGCCACAATGCCACGGGCCAACCGGCCTTCATCATCGAGATAACATTAGTCTTCTTTAACTCAAGCGAGAGCGCCGAGTCGTTCTATCAGGGCTACATTGGGAACCCACCCATGGGCCTGTTGAACCCCCAGAGCGTCCAGGTGGGCGACAATGCGACGATCTACGATGCGGTCTCCTACCTGGTAGGTCACGACGGCAAGATCCTTGTGCTCAAGGAAAGGAATGTAGTATGCTATATCAGCTACGGCGCTACACAGCCTGGCCAGGTGACCGAGGTCATGGCCATCGAGGCGGCCAACAAGCAGATCGACAAGCTCTGATGAGGGATCTCCGCAAACCCCTTCCCGTCACTTTTTCTCACTGGGCAACATGTCGGGGATGCCCTCTGATATGGAGTACTCCCTCCTGCACTGGGGGCAGGTCAGCCTCCCCTCTTCGATGCCCTTGTCGCTCTCCTTGAAGACCTCCAGATCGAGGGGGGTTCTCTTGCAAACGGGGCATGCCAGAATATTCATGAGCTGCCGCTTCATCTTATCCTCTGCAACATGCCAATCAGGGCTATATTTTCTTTCTTAGGATGACGGACGTCGGAAGCTTTTATTGAGCCCTGCACCGATTCGTTCTGGGAGCACCATGTCTGTGAAGGGGCAGGACGGCTTCGAGCGCGCGGAGCGGGAGCACAGGCAGATCTCCGAGAGGCTCCGGCGCGCCAATGGCGCCGTGGAGATTTCGGAGGCGGAGCTGGACCTCCTCACCGTCCTGCTGATCATAGAGGTCATACTCCTCCCGCTGTCGGTGGTCGCGGGGACCGATGTCTACCCCATGGTGCTCTACACCATGGCCATCACCGCGGCGTTCTTCGCCCTCTTCTTCGCCGTGAACGTCCTGGGGGAGCGGTCCGCCGGGCGCCAGGTTTCCAGGCTGAGGCAGGCGGAGGCCGAGGAAGCGGCCGCCAGGGTTGTCCTTCCCGAGCGGCCCAGGTAGTTCGGTCGGGGGTCATCTAATGTCAAAAATCTTATTGCGTATCAATGTCTCCGCGTTGCCACCGCGGGGGCCTCGGCCCCCGTCAGGAGATAATACTATGAAGATGATCGATCTCAGGAGCGACACCGTTACACTGCCCACCCCCGATATGATGCAGGCGATCGCCGAGGCCGAGCTGGGGGACGACGTCTTCCGCGAGGATCCCACGATCAACAAGCTGCAGGAGCTGGCGGCGCGAACGTTCGGCAAGGAGGCCGCCCTGCTGGTCACCAGCGGCACCCAGGCGAACATGGTGTCGGTGCTGGCGCACTGCCGGCCGGGCGATGAGGTCATACTGGAAGCGGACTCGCACCTCCAGTACTACGAGGTCGGCGGGCTGGCCGCCGTCGCCGGGGTCACCCCCCGCCTGATCGAGGGGGACCGGGGAAGGTTCACCGCCGCCCAGGTGCAGGAGGCCGCCCGGGGGGAGGACATCTACTTCCCCAACACCACTCTGCTGGAGATCGAGAACACTCACAACCGCGCCGGCGGCACTTGCTGGACGCCTTCCCAGGTGGCTGAGGTGGCCAAGGCCGCCCATGATCTCAGGATGAAGGTGCACATCGACGGGGCCAGGATATTCAACGCCGCGGTGGCGCTGGACGTCGGCGTGAAGGACTATGCCCGCCACGTCGACTCCCTGATGTTCTCCCTGTCCAAGGGCCTCAGCTGTCCGGTCGGCTCCGTGGTGGTGGGGGACAGCGACTTCATCGAGAGGGCCAGGAAGAAGCGGAAGATGCTGGGCGGGGGGATGAGGCAGGCCGGGATAATCGCCGCCCCTGGCATCGTCGCCCTGAACAAGATGGTCCCCCGGTTGAAGGAGGACCATGACAACGCCAGGCGGCTGGCCGAGTACCTGGGCATGTTCGACGGGCTCAAGATCGATCTCAGCACGGTGCAGACCAACATGGTGCTGGTCGACGTTGCCGACACCGGGCTCACCGGGCAGGAGTTCAGGGACCGGGCGGCCGAGAAAGGGCTGCTGATCTCGGTGTTCGGGCCCCACCTGGTGCGGTTCGTCACTCACTACGGGATCACCGCGGCGGACGTGGACGAGGCCGCCGGCATCATAGAGTCAATGCTGCCCCGCTGCAGTGGAAACGCCTGCGCCATCGGATAATGGGAGAAAATAAAAGCCGCTGGCGGAGAGCCGCGTCGCCGCGCTCCCCGGCGGCCGATCACTTCTTCTTGGGCGCGGGCTTCTCGGGCTTGGCGGCGGGCTTTTCCTCCGGCTCTTCCCCGTCCCCGTCGCCCTCTTCGATGACGTAGCACTCGCACTCCTCGTCATCACACTCGCATCCCTCTTCCGGCTCCAGAAAGTCGATGAGGAACGAGTTCATCTCCTCGAGGATCGTCTGGGCCTTCTTGATCTCCCCGTCTTTCAACAGCAACAGCACGGCCTCAAGGTCCTCCTGCATGGCCTGGAGGTCATCATCAAGGTCGTCAAGCACAGCGTACAGGTGATCCATCTTGTCCACCATCGGGAGAACATAATGGAAACAGGCAAATATAGGTTCCGCCCCGCCATATCCCGCGCTCCATCATGCGTTTTCAACAAAACTATTAATGCTCCATGCTATCACCCGTCAGACCCTTTATGGCGGTCGCGGGCTGGCAGAAGGCGGGATGACCGCGATGGCGCTCCTTTGGCGGCGCCTCCCCGGCCTGTCGAGCGCTTCATCCGGAGAGAGGAACCGATGGTTTGCTGGGAACCCCGCATCGAGAACATGCCCCCCGAGGAGCTCAGGGCCGTACAGTACAGGCACCTGAAGGCCCTGGTGGACAGGCTGTACGACACCAATGACTTCTACCACGCCAGGATGAGGTCCGTCAACGTCCTCCCGAGCGACATCAGGTCCCTCGACGACGTCCGCAAGCTGCCCTTCATGAGCAAGAAGGACCTGCGGGACAACTATCCTGACAAGATCTTCTCCGCTCCCAAAAGGAACATAGTCCGCTATCACGCCTCCTCCGGGACCACCGGGAAACCGACCATCGTCGGATATACCCAGAAGGACGTCGACACCTGGGCCCTCTCGCTGGCCCGGTCGCTCTCATCCATCGGCCTTACCTGCGATGATGTCATCCAGGTGGCCAATACCTATGGCCTGTTCACCGGCGGCCTGGGGTTCCACTACGCCGGCGAGAAGCTGGGCGCGTCGGTGATCCCGGCGTCCACGGGCAACACCGAGCGCCAGATCGAGCTGATACAGGACCTCGGTGTGACCGCTATGGCCGCCACCCCCTCGTACCTTCTGCACCTCGGAGAGGTAGCGGAGAAGATGGGCGTCTCCATCAAGAACGACACCAGGCTGAGGGTCGGCCTGCTGGGCGGGGAGCCCTGGTCCATCCGGATGCGCGACCGCCTGCAGGATTGGCTCGGGGTAAGGGGGTACAACTGCTACGGCACCTCCGAGATGTCCGGGCCGATGTTCTCGGAATGCTCGGAGCAGGACGGCATCCACATCTGGGGTGATATCACGCTCACGGAGATCCTTGACCCCGAGACCGGCGAGCCGGTGGCGCCGGGAGAGAAGGGCGAGATGGTCGTCACCATGCTGCAGAAGGAGGCCATGCCCATGGTGCGCTACCGCATCGGCGACATCACCGCCGTGGAGACGGAGCCGTGCCCATGCGGCCGGACGCACCCGAAGATCCGCCGCATATACGGGAGGGTGGATGACATGCTGATCGTCCGCGGCATCAATGTGTTCCCGTCTCAGGTGCAGCATGCCTTGATGAGCGTACCAGAGGTCGGCGAGCACTTCCAGATAGTCGTCGAGCGCAAGGGTACGCTGGACACCATGCTGGTCCGCGTGGAGCTGAAGAAGGAAGCGTTCACCGACAACATCGTCAAGCTCATGGAGGTCAGGGAGCGCATCCAGTACCGTCTCAAGGGCTCCCTGAACGTCGGCGCCACGGTCGAGCTGGTGGAGCCGGGGACGCTGCCCCGGTACGAGGGCAAGAGCAAGTTCGTGGTGGACAAGAGGGATATCTGATGTACGAGAAATACCGCATCAAGCAGCTCTCCATATTCTCGGAGAACAAGCCGGGGCGGCTGGCCGCGGTGGCCAAGGCCATGAAGGAAGAGGGCGTCAACATCAACGCCTTCTCCATTGCCGAGGGCGCCGGCTACGGCGTCATCCGCACCCTGGTGGACAAGCCCGAGAAGGCCTACGCCAAGCTCCAGTCCCTGGGCTTTACCGTGATGTACACCGACGTGCTGGCCATCGAGATGACCGACCAGCCCGGAGGGCTGTACGATGCGATCAGGACCCTGGGGGAGGCGGGCATCAACATTGAGTATTCCTATGCCTACTCCGGCCGGAAGTGTGCCGTGCTCATCATGAGGGTCGAGTCCATCGACGAAGCGGCCAAGAAGCTGGTCGAGAGCGGGGCCAGGCTGCTCGAGGTCTCGCAATTCACGTGATACGCGCCGCCGGGTGCGGAAGCTGAGATCACTGGGGGCAAGAGAGTCCAGCTCGCGGCTCACTTAGATTACGTGCTAATAGGCACCGTGAGCCATACTAGCATGGCGCACAATGAAATAGGAGAACGGTGATTTTCGGGGCCATAGGAGGCGCGCCGGCCTCATTGAACGTCACAATGGCGAGAAACATGTTAGGATTGGAAGACCCCACGATATTGTTCGGTTACGGCCTGACCATAGGCCTAACCATCGCGTGCATTGCCTATGGCTGGTTGAAGAAGGACGAGGAGGAGTGAGAATGGTCGACCCCGCCTTGTTCTGGATATTCACCGCGTTCTACGTCGTGGCGACCGCCTACCTCGGCTACCTGGGATACAAGCACACCAAGGGCTCCGAGGACTTCATGCTCGCCGGCAGGAAGGTGCATCCCTGGATCATCGGCATATCGTACGGGGCCACGTTCATCAGCACCTCCGCCATTGTCGGCTTCGGCGGGGTCAGCGCCAGGCTCGGGATGGGCCTGATATTCCTGGCCGCCCTGAACATCGGCCTGGGCGTACTGATCGCTTTTGTGGTGTTCGGCAAGAGGACCAGAAGGATCGGCCAGCAGCTCAAGGCCGTTACCTTCCCGGACCTTATGGGCAAGCGCTACGGGTCCCGCTTCCTGCACTTCGTCTCCGGCCTCATGATCCTGATAGCGATGCCGCTGTACGCCTCGGCGGTGCTCATCGGCGGCTCCCAGTTCCTGAGCATAACCCTGAGCATCGATTACAACGTGGCGCTGCTGGCCTTCGCCCTGGTGACCGCCATCTATGTGGTGCTGGGCGGCCTGATGGCAGTGATGTACACAGATGCCATGCAGGGCGTCATCATGGTCATCGGGATGATAATCCTCCTGGTGCTCACCTACAGCCTCCTGGGAGGCGTGACCGAGGCCCACAGCGCGCTGACCGGGATGGGGGCCCAGGGCCTGATCCCGGCGGACCTGGTGGACCAGGGCATGACCAGCTGGACCACCATGCCCGAGATGGGCTCGCCGATATGGCTCACCCTGGTCACCACCATCATCCTGGGCGTAGGGATCGGGGTCCTGGCCCAGCCCCAGCTGGTGGTCAGGTTCATGACCGCCAAGGACAACAAGGCCCTTACCAAGGCCATCCCCGTGGGCGCTCTCTTCATCCTGCTGACCACAGGGGTAGCGTACACCGTGGGCCCGCTGACCAACGTGTGGTTCTGGAACAACCAGGGGATGGTGTCCGTCGATGCGGCGGGCGGCAACGTGGACAGGATCATCCCCCTGTTCATCAACAGCTCCATGCCCGACCTGTTCGTGGTGGCGTTCATGCTGGTGCTCCTGGCTGCGGCAATGTCCACGCTGAGCGGCATCTTCCACACCATGGGCACTTCGGCCGGCTACGACGTGTGGAAGCATATCCGGACCACCAAGCTGGTGTCCCGCCTCCTGCCGGGGGACCCGTCCCTGAACGACAAGCCCTCCCTGAGGGCGACCCGCTACGCCACCGCGGTCATGATCGTGGCCTCCGTTCTGCTGGCCTTTGTCATGCCGGGGAACATCATCGCCCGCGCGACGGCCATGTTCATGGGGCTGTGCGCCTGCGCGTTCCTGCCGGCGTACTGCATGGCTATATTCTCCAAGAAGCCGTCCAAGACCGCAGCGACCTGGAGCCTGGTGATCGGGGCGGTGTCCTGGTTCCTGTGGACGGTGTTCGTGCACACGTCGGAAGCGTCCCAGCTGGGCATATGCCAGGCCCTGTTCAAGCAGGCGACCCTCCTGGGCTCGCCGTTCAACGTCATCGACCCCATGGTGGTGGCGCTCCCCCTGGCCATCGTATCCCTGGCGGCAGGGTGGGCCTACGACCGCTACGTATCGGAGGATAGCGGCGACGCCGAGATCAAGGGCCGCGCGGGGGCCCAGGAATAAATCGGAAGCGTAGGGCGCCGGGGGCCCTCCCCGCTTCTTTCTTCAGCACCCTCCACCTTTTCATCCCCTGTTTCGGAGAAAGGATAAAGAGCCCTTGGCCCCCTACCCAGTGACGTGTCCCAACAATACTTGGTCATCTTCAAGCTGAGGGAGGAGTCGTACGGCGGCTCCTCCGAGGAAGCGGCGTTCATGCTCACCGACCAGATCATTCCGTCCCTGGAGATGCTGGTGGAGATGGAGAAGGAGCACAAGGTCATGGGCGGCTTCTTCGAGGGGCAGAGGTCCGGCACCTTCGTCTTCGAGCTGGAGGACAACCTGGAGCTGGACAAGGTCTTGGCCAGCCTCCCGATAATGAACGTCTACGATGTGGAGGTCGCGCCGGTGCAAAGGATTTCCTCGGCCTTGGAGAGGGACCGCAAGATCGTGGAGGAGCTGAGGACCGCCGCCGGCCTGTGAATGAGGACACCGCGGTCAAGGTCCGAACGCACGCTGGATGGAGCAGGGTTCTCCGCCAGCGGCCCCATCGTAAACTTTATATCGATATCTCCATGATACCGGAAATCAACATGCCACAGGATGTAATGCCCTCACATCAGGATTTTCATTACCTTCCAGTGTCAGGGACAGTGCGCATGCTGGGCATGAGGACGGCCGCTGGTCGCGGACGCGGGTCTGGATGTGGAGGACGGTATCAGATGTCCCCCTGCAGCCCGAGGCACGCCTGAACGGCCGCCGGAAAATTCTTGGGGGATGTCTGTGACTCACACACTGTTCACCGTAGGTCCTGTCGAGGTCCGCAAGGAGGTCCTCGAATCGATGACCAAGCCGATGATCACCCATCGGA
Organism: Methanomassiliicoccus luminyensis B10; assembly: GCF_000308215.1. NCBI lineage: Archaea > Methanobacteriati > Thermoplasmatota > Thermoplasmata > Methanomassiliicoccales > Methanomassiliicoccaceae > Methanomassiliicoccus > Methanomassiliicoccus luminyensis. Next base: position 15,063 of record NZ_CAJE01000018.1, on the reverse strand, counting down.
GCAAGGAGTACGAGAAGCTGCAGGAAGGGATAGTGGAGAAGCTCCACAAGACCCTGGACACCGACCTGAACATCCTGATGTCCCCGGCCTCCGCGTCCGGGCTCCTGGAGGGCTGCGTCCGCAGCGGCGTCAGCTCCAGGATGCTTGGCCTCTCCAACGGCTCCTTCGGCGACCGCTGGCAAGGCATCGGCACGGAGAACGGCAAGGACGTCAGGAAGGTCAAGGTGGCCTGGGGCAAGGCCATCAAGCCCGCTGATGTGGTCCCGCACCTCGACGACGGCATCGAGGCCGTGACCATGGTGGCCAATGAGTCTTCCACCGCTGTCCTGAACCCGGTGGGCGAGATCGCCAAGGCCGTCAGGGAGAAGCACGACCCCTTTATCTTCATAGACGCGGTCACCGCCGCGTACGGCACCGACCTGAAGCTCAGGGAGCTGGAGCCCGACGCCCTGGTGTTCGGGACCCAGAAGGCCCTGGCGCTGCCTCCGGGCCTGGCCATCATGTGCTGCTCCGACCGCCTGCTTAAGAAGGCCGAGAGCGTGCCCAACCGCGGCTACTATTTCGACCTGGTGCAGATGAAGAAGATGGCCGACAAGAACTACTCGCTCACCACTCCCCCCGTGTCGCTCCTGTACGGCCTCGACTTCCAGCTGGACAGGTGCCTCAGGGAGGGCATGGCCAACCGCTACGCCCGGCACCGCCAGATGGCCGAGATGGTGCGGAACTGGGCCAAGAAGAACCTGGGCCTGTACGCCGAGCCCGGGTACATGTCCGACACCATCACTGTTATACAGCGCGGAAGCGTTGACTTCAGCAAACTGCAGAAAGGCCTCAAGGAGCGCGGCTACGAGATCTCCAACGGCTATGGGGACATCAAAGAGACCACGTTCCGCATCGGCCACATGGGCGACCTGACCGTGGAAGAGGTCAGGGGTCTGCTCAAGAACATCGACGAAGTATTGGAGGGTCAGAAATGATCAAGTTGCTTGTAACCGACGAGCTCTCGGAAGAGGGCCTCGAAATGCTGAGGAGGGGGGGCAAGGTCCAGGTGGACGTCAAGCCCAACATCCCTCACGATGAGCTCATAAAGATCATAGGCGGGTACGATGCTCTCATCATCCGCTCCGGGACCAAGGTCACCGCCGACGTGATCGAGGCGGGGAAGAACCTCAAGGTGGTGGGCAGGGCCGGCGTGGGCGTGGACAACGTCGACGTCAAGGCCGCCACCAGGAGAGGCGTTCTGGTCATGAACACCCCTGCGGCCAACATCATCTCCGCGGCGGAGCACACCATGGCCATGATGCTGGCCCTGGCCCGCAACGTGGTGCCGGCCAACGATTCCCTCAAGGCCGGGCAGTGGAAGCGGTCCAAGTTCACCGGCGTCGAGCTTAACGGCAAGACGCTGGGCATCATCGGCATCGGCCGGGTGGGCGGCGAGGTGGCCAAGCGCTCCAAGTCCTTCGGGATGAAGCTCATCGGCTACGACCCCTACATCCCGCCCGAGGTCGCCGTCAAGCTGGGCGTCAGGCTCATGCCGCTGGAGCAGGTGGTCGAGGAGGCCGACGTCATCACCATCCACGCCGCGCTGACCCCGGGCACTCACCATCTGGTGAACAAGGACCTCATCGCCAGGATGAAGCCCACCACCATGATACTCAACGTCGCCAGGGGCGAGCTGATCGACGAGGAGGCGCTCTACGAGGCGCTTAAGGACAAGAAGATCGCCGGCGCCGCCCTGGACGTGTTCGAGAAGGAGCCGCCCGCCGGCTCCAAGCTCCTCACCCTGGACAACATCGTGGTGACCCCGCATCTCGGCGCGTCCACCAGGGAGGCGCAGGAGAAGGTGTCGGTGGAGATGGCCGAGGCAGTGAAGCTGTTCCTCATCGACCACAAGATCTCCAACGCCGTCAACGCCCCGGTCCGGGGCATGGACCCCAAGGTCATTCCGTTCGTCTCCGTGGCCGAGCGCCTGGGTGCCTTCGCGGTGCAGCTCACCGACTCCCCCATCGCCAAGATCGAGGTCACCGTGCACGGCGAGCTGGCCGCGGTGGACACCAAGATGATCACGGTGTCCGCGCTCATGGGCGTGCTCTCGAACCTCTCCGGCGAGCAGCCCAACATCATCAACGCCGAGATGATCGCCAAGGAGAAGGGCATCCAGATCGTGGAGACAAAGGTCGAGGAGTCCAAGCGCTACGTGAACATGATCTCGGTGTCCCTGCAGTCCGATGGGGTCAAGAGGGAGGTCCGCGGGACCGCCTTCCCCGGGTCGGAACCAAGGATGCTGGGCATCGACGAGTTCGACCTGGATATGCCCCTGGAGGGCGACTTCCTGATGTCCATGCACTCCGACGTCCCCGGCGTCATCGGCAAGGTGGGGACGATCCTGGGGAACAAAGGCATCAACATCGCCCGCATGGGCCTGGGCAGGGAGGAGAAGGGCGGCAAGGCGCTTCTCCTGATCTCTGTCGACCATCCCGCGGGGGACGACGTGGTCAAGGCGATGCTGGCCAGCAAGGACTTCCGCGAGGTCCGCTCCATTCAGCTGTCCAAGCTGGGCACCCGCGAATACCTGCAGATTTGAACGTCGGGCGAGAGCCCGCCCCCTTCCCATTTCTTATATTCCGATTGACAGTGAGCGCTCTGCCCGGCACCCCTTAGCTTCCCTGCCGGTCCGCCGCTCTGATCTGCGGGTTGCCTTTGTAGGACATGTACGCGCCGGCCAGGGACATTGCGCCGCTCACCGCCATGGCGACGGCGGCCGCCATGGCCAGCTCGTCCATCAGCGGACCGCCGTGAACGGCGGAATAGTCGACCTGCCCCATCTGCAGGACCAGCAGGAGCGTTCCGACGGACAGCCCCATGCCTATGCACATGTTCCTTACGGTGGCGGTCACGCTGGAGGCCACGCCGGTCTTCTCCCGCGGCAGCGCCGACATGACCTCGGCCTCGTTGGGGCTCTTGAACACCGCGCTCCCCACGCCCATGATGAAGAAGGCGGCCAGGGAGAGGACCACGTCGGCGGACACGAACGCGTACGCCAGGAGGAACAGGGAACCGGCCCTGAGCAGTTGCCCATAGGTGCTGAGGAGCTTGCTGGAGCGGCCCCGGTCGTACATGCGGCCGGTGAACGGCGACAGGACCATCATCACCGCCGGCAGGACCATGAATATCAGGCCAACCTCCATGGGGCCGTAGCCCAGCGACCCCTCGTAATAGAAAGGCCCCACGATGGAGACCACGCTGGTGGTGATGAAGTACATGGCCATGCTCAGGTTTCCGAGGGTGAAGCTGCGGATCCGGAACACCGAGAGGTCCAGCAACGGCCTGGAAGCTTTTCTTGTCCATGCGATGAAGCCGCCCAGGGACGCGGCGAAGGCGATGAGGTATGCCACGCTCAGCGCGTCCATCCTTCCGGTCTCAGCCACCTGGCCCAGCACCAGCATCACAGTGATGACGGCGGCGACCCACAGCACCGACCCCACTAGGTCGAGGTCCAGGCGGTCGGCCTTTTTCTCGTTCAGCTTCATCACTCGGAGGGCCGCAGCGGTGGCGACCACGCCCACCGGGACGTTGATCCAGAAGATGTACTCCCATCCCAGGGCGGCGACGAGGAACCCTCCCACGGGCGGGCCGATCATCATGGCCACGGCCACGCAGGACCCCAGGATGCCCAGGGCCTTGCCCCTCTCCCCGTGGGGGAACACCCTGAAGCAGATGGCGAAGGAGATGCCGAACATCATCGCGGCCGCCAGCCCCTGGATGACCCGGAACAGCACCAGCTGGCCCAAGCTGGCGGAGAGGCCGCACATCAGGGAGGAGACGGTAAACATCCCCAAGCCCGCGGTGTACATGGCCGCCATTCCCGTGCGTTCGGCCAGCTTGGCGAAGATGATTATGAACGCGGTCTCCACCACCGGGTAGATGGAGACGACCCATTGGGAGAGGGCAATGTCCACGCCAAGGTCGGCGGTGATGCTCGGCAGCGCGATGGTGACGACCGTGCTGTCGAGGACCGACATGAACACCCCTGCGAGCACCAGCAGCAGGATGGCGTACCGGTGCTGCTGCTCCCAGGGGAGGGATGGAGAGTGTGGCATGCGCTATCTCAGCACGCGGAAGGGCGGGGCGGCTAAAATCGTTGCGGTTCGACCGTTCGGGCTTAGAGACTCACTGCAGCTGGTCTTCCACGCTCTGGACCTTGCGCTCTATCTCGTGCTGGGCCCCGCCGCGGTCGTCGATCTTCACGGACGTCAGGACACGATTGGACATGGATCTCACCTTCTTGTGGCACTTGCCGATGACGCTCATGACCTCGTCATAGCCGCCCTCCAGGATGGTGCTGGTGGGGGTGAACTCGTACTTGAGCCCGCTCTCCCTGACGATCCTGAGGCACTCCGCCACGTATGGGCTCAATGACTCCCCCGCTCCGATGGGCACCACGCTGAACTCTGCTATCGTCATAATTACCTGAAATGATAATGAGGGCTCATCCCCTTTTATAGTGAGCCTTGCAAGACTGAACGGTCTAAAACATGTCTTTCTGTACGGGACCGTATAAAAAGAATATCGATGAATTCTATAAATTGATAATTATCTCTATACTTGTTTATATAAGTTGTTCCCAAGTGAATCATCGGCCTGATAATAAGGGCCCATCCAGATTAAACTATAACGAAGAGTCAGAGGGGAAAGACAATGGCAAAAAGTGAGAAGGCGGGGAAAATGGACACCTTGACCCTGGACGATCTGACCGTGGCCATTCGCAACGGCATCGACAGGGAAGGAATGCCGGAAGAGCAAGCGAAGCATATGGCGCAGCACATCCTCAACTTCTTTGGTTATAGCGAGAGGATCATTGACAACATACTCGAGCCGGAGGACAGGGATGCGTTCTACATGCTCGAGGACACCGGGATCCTCACGACCGAGAGGGAGGAGACCACCCTGTACGACGGCCGCGAGTGGAGGATCCACTACTGGCTGTTCCGCAAGGAGCGCATCACCGAGCTGATCGAGGGCGGGTCGGCCATGGACGCCGAGGCGGAGGACGTGAGCTCGGTCTACGACGAGCTCGACGCCGAGGCCTGGCAGCGCAACAGCAGCTGAACTTCTTTTCCAATCTCCTTCTTTCTTTTCACCTTTTGAGCATAATTCGGCGAACCCACCGAAACGGTCATCTAGCTCCTGACGTTGAAAGGATTGGATGGACCTCTTCCCCTACGCGCCCCGCCCGTTCCAGAAGGACCTGGTGAGCTCGATAGCGTCCAGCGTGAGGTACCGCGGCCACCTGGTGGTGGAGTCGGGCACCGGGACGGGGAAGACCGTATGCTCCCTGACAGGGGTCCTGCAGGCCGCCCTGGAGCAGGACAAGAAAGTGATCTACCTCACCCGGACGAACTCCCAGCAGCGACAGGTCATGCTGGAGCTGAGGAAGATCGGCCAGTCGCACCCCGTGCTGGGGCTGGGGATACAAGGGCGCCAAAGCACCTGCCCGCTGATCCAGAGGGACCCCGAGCTCCGGTCCGGTTCGCCGGAGGAGCTGTCCAAGCTGTGCGCCGAGCGGAAAGCGCGCTCGGCCGAAGGGAAGCCCGGGGGGTGCCGCTTCTTCGAGAAGATGATGGAGACCGATCCGAAGGAGGCGGAGCGATACTGCCGGGACAACCTCCCCACGGTGGAGGAATTCGTGGGCTATTGCGACAAGAAGGGGCTGTGCCCCCACGAGCTGATCAAAGACCTCCTGCCCCAGGCCCGGGTGGTCACGGCCCCCTATGCCTACTTCTTCATGCCGTTCATCCGGCACAACCTCCTGGACTGGCTGAATGTGCCGATCACCGACACCGTGCTCATCGTGGACGAGGCCCACAATCTGCCGGAGTACGCCAGGGAGATACGCTCCGTCTCGCTGTCCTCCCGGCTGCTGGGCCTGGTGAGGAAAGAGGTGGAGGAGTTCGGCGACCCCGAGGTGATGAAGGGCGTGAGCGTCATGGACTTCGTGGAGGTAGCGGAGCAGCGGCTCCGGGCCGCCCTGGATGAGTTCCTTATCGAGGACGACGGCCTCATCCCCCCGCCCTTCCTGGAGGAAGGGCTGATGGCCTCCTTCACCGCCACCAGTGCCGCGCTGGCCTCGGCGGCCAAATCCATGATGGTTTATGGCGAGACCATCAGGGAGGGCAAGAAGAAACAAGGGAGGCTGCCCCGCTCGTACATACACTCGCTCGGGGGTTTCCTGCTGTTCTGGCTCGAGCTTGACGAGGAGTGCTACGTCAAGCTCGTGGTGGGGGGCGAGAACCCTGCCTTCGAGGCGTATTGCATGGACCCCTCCCTGGCCTGCCAGGCGGTCACGGACTGCTTCGCCTCCGTGCACATGTCCGGCACGCTGGTCCCGCTGAACGAGTACCGCGACTCCATCGGGCTCCCCGCGTCGTCTAAGATGCTGACCTTCCCGTCCCCCCTCGCCCAGGAGAACCGTCGGGTGCTGTACCTGGAGGACGTCACCACGCGCTACGAGGACATCATCAAGGACGAGGGGATCATACCAAAAATGGAGGACCATACGGTAGCGCTGTGCAACACCCTGGACCGCCACATCGTGGTGTTCTTCCCATCATACCAGCTCATGGACCGGTTCCTGCAGGACGGGGTGCTGCGCCGGATCCGCCGCAAGGTGCACATGGAGAGAAGAGGCATGCCCCAGACCGAGCTGATGGCAGAGGTGGAGAAGTTCAAATCCTCCTCGGAGGGCGCGGTCCTGTTCGCGGTGATGGGCGGGAGGGTGAGCGAGGGCGTCGATTTCCCCGACCGAGAGCTGGAGGTCGCGGTCATAGAGGGGATACCGTACCCCAAGCCCACCGCCAAGCAACGGGCCCTGCTGCACTACTACGAGATCAAGTTCGGCAGGGGGTGGGAGTACACCGTCAAGGCCCCCGTCACCAGGAAGCTGCTGCAGGCGGTGGGCCGCCTGATCCGCACGGAGACGGACGTCGGGGCCGCAGTGATATTGGACCGCCGGGCCCAGCAGTTCGCGGACCGCCTAGAGATGTCCGCCACCGAGGCGCCGGTCAACGATGTCCTGAAGTTCTTCGCGACCAAGGGCCGATGACGGTCGTCAAGCAACATATCGCTTCTTGACCGCCGGATTGCCGGACCAGGCTTCATATCCCTGCTCGGCATAGCGGGGCTACCTCGGGATGATGCCATGAACAATGACACCACCGCGAACCCCGCCCCCCTCGGGCTGATGGGGTTCGGAATGACCACCATACTTTTGAGCTTGAGCAATGCCGGGTTCTTCGCCATGGGCGGGGCCATCCTGATGATGGGTTTGCTGTACGGCGGGGCCGCCCAGATAACCGCCGGACTGATGGAATGGAAGAAGGGGAACACCTTCGGGCTCACCGCGTTCACCTCGTATGGGGTCTTCTGGGTGGTGCTCGTCGGTATCAACCTGCTCCCCCGCCTCGGCTTGTCCGGCCCGGAGAGCGCCCAGGTCATGGGGGTGTTTCTGCTCCTGTGGGGCGTGTTCACCGCCTACATGTTCGTGGGTACTCTGAACACCAACCGGGCCATGCAGCTGGTCTTCGGCTCACTGGCGGCCACCTTCTTCGTCCTGGCCGTAGCCGACTACTTCGAGCTCGCCGGCCTGAAGACCGCGGCGGGCTTCCTCGGACTGGTGCCCGGCATCAGCGCGATCTACCTTGCCATGGGTCAGGTCCTGAATGAGGCGCTCGGTCGTCCGGTCATCCCGCTGTTCCCGGTGCGCAAGGCGGCGAAGGCGTCGCCTGCTGTTAAAGAGGCAACTGAGTAAACCGCTTCCTAACCTTTCTGTTTTTCCTCGGTATCGAATGCGGCCATTTATTGGTCCGACAGCCGAATGGTTGCGAACCCATATCGATCTCCGATCAACGGCTTCCATACGGTCCGGATTCCGGCTTGGGAGCGCTCGTTCCGACGGATTCGTTCGGCGGATACCTGCCATACTGGGCCCAATACCGCTCACGTATCGCCTCGGCTATCTTCCAGCTGATGGTGAAGCGTTTCTTCTCTGTCACGAACAGGAAGCCATCCCTGGAGGTCCAGGTCCTCTCGCTGGGCGCGCATGGACGGAAGTTCAATTTCACTATCGCCGACCACGGCACGAACACCGGCTTCCTGCCTAGCTTCTGATGCATTATCGCTCCAGTATCGGTCACCTCCACCCGCTTGGGTCGACCGATGATCTCCATTCTGCCGGGGACGGCCATGAAGACCAACAGAGCGATAACGATCCCCACGCCGATGCTGAACCAATCGAAAAGACCGTCGACGTAGGCCCATAGATTGCCCATGATCAGTCCGGCCAGTCCAATGGCGCTTCCAAACGCAACGACGGAATTATTGACTGGGTTGTCCATGATCTGGTTCAAGAGTGGTCCACCCTCATCCATAGAGCGTTTTTAAGGCATCCTGCTATCGAGATGAACGCGGAGTTACTTAACACTACGAACGAAGATATATTCGGTCCTTTCCGATAATTTATCACAGCGATGATGTGAAGCTTCCTTTAAGCGACCCCATCTCTACCCGCTTTCACACGGTCGCTGCAGCCTTCCTTCCAACATCGGCCCTCCAAAAGATGTCAAGGAAGATCCCGGGCCCGGGCCGTCGGTAAACCTTATTGGGAATGACGTCCAATTTCTATCCACACAGATGTCGACTTCGTAGGCATCTCTCTTCTGTTCCCGGCGTGACCATGGCTTCCGTCGGCTGAGGGACGATGTCAGCACGTTCGAGGAGCGCGGGGATACGAAAAAAGGTGGGATGGCATGGCACGGACCAAAGGACAGCACGTGGAGAAAAAGAAGAGCAAGACCGCCCAAGTGACGAAAGCCAAGTCGGTCAAGGGAGGAAAAGCGGCAAAAGCCTCGTCGAAGCAGAGCATGACCACTGCGGTGGGGAGGCCGGTCACGGACGACCAGACCTCGGTCACTGCCAAGACCACCGAGAACTCCGGCTACGTGATGCTGCAGGACACCTACCTCGTAGAGAAGCTGGCCCACTTCACCAGGGAGAGGATACCGGAGAGGATCGTGCATGCCAAGGGCGCCGGCGCGTACGGATATTTCGAGGTCACCGACGACATCTCGAAATACACCTGTGCCAAGTTCCTCAACAAGGTGGGCAAGAAGACGCCCCTGTTCATTCGCTTCTCTACGGTGGGCGGGGAGAAGGGGTCCGCTGACTCGGCCCGGGACCCTCGCGGCTTCGCCATAAAGATCTACACCGAGGACGGGAACTATGACATCGTGGGGAACAACACTCCCATATTCTTCATACGTGACGCCATAAAGTTCCCCGACTTCATTCATACCCAGAAGAGGGACCCCCAGACCGGCCTGAAGGATGCCACCATGTTCTGGGACTTCCTTTCCCTGACCCCTGAATCGGTGCATCAGGTCACCTTCCTCTTCTCGGACCGCGGGACCCCGGCCAACTTCCGGCATATGAACGGGTTCGCCTCCAACACCTGGATGTTCTACAATGACAAGGGGGAGACATGGTGGTTCAAGTGGCACTTCAAGACCGACCAGGGGATCAAGAACCTCACCGCCCAGGAAGCGGAGGAGCTGGCCGGCAGCGACCCGGACCACTCCACCAGAGATCTGTTCGAGTCTATAGAAAAGGGCGATTACCCGTCCTGGACGGCGTACGTGCAGATCATGACCCCCCAGCAGGCCAAGAAGTACCGCTTCGACCCCTTCGACGTGACCAAGGTGCTGTTCCACAAGGACTTCCCCCTCATCAGGGTGGGGAGGATAGTCCTGAACAAGAACCCCGAGAACTTCTTCGCCGAGGTCGAGCAGGCCGCCTTCGCCCCATCCAACATCGTTCCGGGCATCTACCCGTCCCCGGACAAGATGCTCCAGGCCAGGCTGTTCGCCTACAACGATGCCCACCGCTACCGGCTGGGCGTCAACTCCGAGATGATCCCGGTGAACCAGCCCAAGGGCACCACGGTGTACTCGAACGAGCGCGACGGGCACATGAACACCGGCCGCAACTTCGGCCCCACCGCGAACTACTATCCCAACTCGGTGAACCCGTACGGCGAGGCAGACGGCATTCCCGAAGCTCCGGTCATAACCTTCCGGGACGCCGCCATCGCCCGGCACCGGGTGCCGGAAACGGATGACGATGACTTCTTCCAGGCTGGGGAGATATGGCGCAGGGTGCTGAGCGACTATGACCGCGACCACCTCATATCCAACCTGGCCGGGCATATGGGAGGAGCGCTGAAGCGCATCCAGTACCGCCAGACCGCCCTGTTCTACAAGGCTGACAAGGAGTACGGCACCAGGCTCTCCGAGGCGCTGGACCTCGACGTCAAAAAGGTCAAGTCCCTGGCGGCCATGTCGGACCAGGAGCGCGCCGCCGCCACGGCGAACGGCACCAAGTGGTGAGCATGATCTTCGAGGGCGTCATCATCGGAGCAGGCGCGTTCCTGATCATCGGGCTCCTGCACCCGGTGGTGATCAAGGGCGAGTACCATTTCGGCAAGCGCATATGGCCCGCGTTCCTGGCGGCCGGGGCGGCATCCATCGCGCTGTCCCTGTTCGTCGGCGAGATCGTCGCGTCGGCCTTGCTGGCGGTGCTGGGCTTCTCCCTCCTGTGGAGCATAGGCGAGCTGTTCCACCAGGAGGAGCGGGTCCGCAAGGGCTGGTATCCCGCCAACCCCCGGAGGAAAGCGGCCGTGGCAGAGAAGGCCGAGGATGAGCCCAATTCCTCCGCGCGGACGGAGCAATGACCTCCCAGGCCCGAGACCGCTCCCGCGGCCGGGTAGGGGAATCATAATATTTACGAGGGTGGATTGACCGCGCCGATGGACCTCATCCTGGCCGCCTTGAGCGGCATCGTGCTGTTCCTGCCCGCCTTGATCCCTAACTCCGCCGCAGTGCTGTTCGGCGGCGGGACCCCGGTGGACTTCGGGCGGTCCTGGAGGGGGAAGAGGATACTGGGAGACGGCAAGACCTGGCGCGGCCTCATCGGCGGGGTGGCGACGGGCATAGCGTTCGGGCTGTTCCTGACAGCGATCTTCGAGTTCGCCCCCTCCGATTTCCCGGACTATGGCAGATGGCCCGGAAGCGTCGGGGTGGTCGTCACCCTAGCGCTCGGCTCTCTCCTGGGGGACATGGCCGGCGCTTTCATCAAGCGGCGGCTGGGCATGGAGCGGGGCCAGAAGGCGCCCGTCCTCGACCAGTACGACTTCGTGGCCGGGGCATTGCTCCTGACCGCGCTGTTCCACCCCTCCTGGGTCGCCGCGACCTACGTCAACGGGGACGGCCTGGTCGCGCTCATCGTCCTGCTGGTGTTCGTGCCCCTGCTGCACCGGGCGGTGAACATAATAGGTTACAAGCTGGGGAAGAAGAAGGAGCCTTGGTGAGCACAATGAACACGAGGATCAAGGAAGCGCTGGTCCGATGCAGCGCGCTCATGTACGGGGACTTCACCCTGGCGTCGGGGAAGAATAGCCCGTATTACATCGATATCAAGAAGGCCAGCACCGACCCCTATGTCCTGGAGGTCATCGCCGATGAGATGGCCCGCGAGCTGGAGCTCCAGGGCGTCCGGTACGACAAGATCGCCGGGGTGGTGCTCGGCTCGATACCCCTGGCGGTGGCGCTGTCCCTCCGCACCAAGGCGCCTTACATCATGGTGCGCAAGGAGAAGAAGGATCACGGCACCCAGAAGATGATCGAAGGCCAGCTCAGCGCGGGCGACGAGGTCCTCGTGGTGGAGGACGTCATCACCTCCGCCGGCTCGGTGGCCGGGGCGATCGACATCGTCCGCGCCGCCGGGGGAAGGGTGAACAGGGTGTTCTGCGTGGTCAACCGCCAGGAGGGGGGGGAGCAGAAGCTGAGCGACATGGGCGTGAAGCTATCCTCGCTGATCACGGCGGAAGAGGTCCTGAAGCGATGAACCCGCCTGAGGACTGCCGGCGCTGCTCGTTGTGCGAGGGCCGTTCCCGGGTGGTGCGGCCGGACGGCGATCCAAGCTCGCCGATAGCCCTGGTGGGAGAGGCCCCCGGCGCGGAGGAGGATAAGCTGGGGCGTCCCTTCGTCGGCCGCTCCGGCAAGGTCCTCACCAAGATTCTGGAGGAGGGAGGCCTCCCCCGCTCCAGAGTGTTCATCACCAATACGGTGAAGTGCCGCCCTCCCAACAACCGCCCTCCCACCGCGGCGGAGATGGAGGCCTGCTGGCCCTGCCTCGAGGAGGAGCTCAAGGATAGAAAGGTCATCATCACGCTGGGGCGTTCGGCGGCGAAGGACCTGCTGAAGCGGGACATCAGCATGGCGGCCGAGGCCAACCGGCCTACCAAGGTGGTCATAAGGGGGAAGGAGATCGACCTCATCCCCGCATATCACCCTGCGGCCAGCTTCTACAACAGCACGGTGATGGACAGCCTCAGGGAGACCGTGAGGCTCGCAAGGACTTATCTCTAGGGCCCCGGAACCGCTTGTGCCATAGGAACTTGAAGTTGTTCCATCCGTCCCTCCAGGAGGACAGCTTCACCTCCCCCATGCGGCGGCGGTAGGCGATCATTACCTCCTTGGAGCGCAGCTTCCTGAACGCCTCTATCTTGATCTCCTCGGAGAACGGCATCCCGTCATCCTTTACGTTGATCTTCGGCAGCGCGTCCTTCCTGAACACCCACATGCCGCTCTGGGAGTCCCTGATGATCCGGCCGAACAGCAGCCGGGTGAAGAACGAGAGAGCCAGGTTCCCGATCTTGTGCATGTCGGACATGGCCCCCTCCTCCATGTGCCCGAAGCGGTCGGTGGTGATGAACTCCAGGTCCTCCCGCGCCAGCATCTCCATGAGCGGGGCGATCGATTCCGCGGGGTAGGTGCAGTCGCCGTCCATAGTGGCGATAATCTCGCCCCGGGCCTTCTCGAAGCCGGTCTTGTAGGCGCGCCCATACCCTCTCCGGGGCTCCTCCACCACGACCGCGCCCATCTCCCTGGCTATGTCCCTGGTCCGGTCCTTGGACATGCCGTCGACGATCATGATCTCATACTCGAACCCCTTCCCCTGGAGGTTCGAGGCGACCTCCTGGATGACCTGGGCGATGCACTCTTCCTCGTTCAGCGTGGGAATTATTACGCTCAGCTTCAAGATGGGCATTCAATAAGTTTTCAGAATATAAATCTGCCCCACAGAGAATGGCCAGGAAATCAGAAATACTGCCGGCGCCAAAAAGTGGTGCATGCATTACATGGGAACGAGGGGCGCCGCCGAGGAGGTCTTCGAGGTTCTAGAACCCCATCTGCCGGCCATCATCATCTTCGGGGTGGTGTATTTTGTGCTGAGGAGGGCAGGCATGACCAACGGGCTGGTCTGGAGCATTATGGCACCGCTGATCTTCGCTACCATCGCCGAGATAATCGCCGAGCTGAAGTGGGCCTACCGGGAGCGGCCCTACCGGGAAGAGAGCTACTGGGAAGACACCTACTGATGCCGGACCTTGTTCTGGCCTTTCCTGCCGTAGGGCCCCTTGTCCTTGAAGAGCTTGAAGCCTATGTATCCCATGAGCGCTACGATGAGCCTCAGGAGGGCCCAGAACGTCATCTTCTGCTTGAACATCTTCAGGGGGTCGTACTTGCCCCAGAGGTTCCCGTGCTTCAGGGTGAGCTGCTTCCTCCCCGCCCCGTTCCAGAACGCCTGCTTAAAGAACGCGTAGACGGTGGACTTGGTCCTGCGGTATACGACGGCGTCGTTGTTGTAGATGATCTTGTGCCCGGCGTCCACGGCCCGGTAGTTCAGGTCGATATCCTCGGCGGTGATGAACCAGGTATCGAACCCGCCCAGCTCCTCCAGGATCTCTTTGCGGAACGCGATGTTCGCCGACGGGTAAGAGCAGTCGAACCCCTTGTGCAACAGCTCTACCCTGTCCAGCTCCTCCCAGGCCTTCAGGCCGATCATCAGCGACCGCCCCGCCACGATGTCCGCCCCCTGGTCGAACGATCTCCGGAGCTCCTTCACCCAGTTGGGGTTGGCGATGTCGTCCCCGCCGGTGAAGGCGACTACCTCCCCCTGGGCCTTGGATATCCCGAAGTTGGTGCTCACCCCCCTGCTGCCGGGCTGCACGAAAAGGCGGATGAACGGATACTTATTGGCGTACCGCAGAACGATCTCCCGGGTGCGGTCCCTGGACGCGGCGTCGACCACCACGACGTCAACGGGCGGTTCCTGGATCACCAGGCTGTCCAGGAGGTCGGCGATGTTATCCTCCTCGTTCATGATGTTCAAGACGACACTGACCAACATTCTGGTCCCTTGTAACAGCGTGCCGATTAATAAGCCTGCCACAGTGGGACGGGAGTGTCGCGCTGAGGGCCGTGGCTTTAAACTTGACAGCATTTGTCTATATGCTATAGGCTATTGACGTGCACGATCACGATGGCCGAGCGCCGCTCATCGAGCTCGGCGCCCGACCGGCCGTTCCGGTGGAGGTCAGCGTCAACTCGGCGGCCTGATGCGATCCGGTTACGGCGAGGGCTAGGCTCGATATCGATGTGCTTAAACTATAATCTATAGGAAAACTACTTATTCAAAACAATATCATATAGCCACGATTGCTATGGAGATGGAAAAGTACGTTTGCCCCATCTGTGGCTATGTGTACGACCCCGAGGTAGGCGACCCTGACCACGGAATACCTCCCGGAACGGCGTTCGAGGATCTACCGGACGACTGGCACTGTCCCTACTGCGGCGCCACCAAGAACAGCTGCCAGAGCTTCTCGTCGGTAATGGGCATCTGATGGAATCCTCGATGCGCATGCCCGGACCGTGCTGAAGCGCCAACAAGTTCCAGGGTCCCCGAGAGGCCCGGTGCTTTTCTTATTCAGAGTTCTCGTGGTCCTCGGAGCGTCGTTCTCCGGCCGTTCCCGTAGTGTATTGTGGCCAATGTAGCAAACCTTATGCCCATAAAAGAGGTTTGAAGGCCGCGTAATGAAGCTCTTAGCTAAGTACTACTCCATAGTCGACTGCGACATCGGCGAGGGGACCGTCGTCCGCGACTACC